>JAGKSZ010000235.1 GCA_018991295.1 Porphyrobacter sp.
GCGACGTGTGGAGCCACAAGCAGCTGCTCAAGGTCGTCAGCCACACGCCGATCGAGGTCGAGACGCTGGGCCGCTTTAAGGACGCACACGGCTGGGTCGATCTTGGCCGCCAGCACATCCCCGCGCCCACACGCTATTATTCGTGGTGGAGCTACCGCAATCCCGGCTGGCAGGAAAACGACAAGGGCCGCCGCCTCGATCACATGTGGGCCTCCCCCGAAGTGGCGAAGCAGGCCACCGCGCACCGCGTGCTGGAGGAGGCGCGCGCGTGGGAGCAGCCCTCCGATCACGTGCCCCTGATCACGGAGTTCGACCTCTGAGCGCACCATCACCCGAACGCCGCGCTGCACAGGCGGTGGACGCGCTGCGCCACGGCTGGCCGCTGGCGTTTGCGGGCGGGCCGACCCTGCTTCCCGTGGAAACCGCCGCCGCGCCGAGCGTTGCCGCGCCGCAAATGCTGATCTCCGCCGCCCGCGCCGCGACATTGAAGCTCGCCAACCAGCGTGAGGCTGCTGCCCCCCACGCTCCGGTGCTGATCGCAGGCGGCGAGCCCTTCACCTTGCGCGATGCCCTGCCGATTGCCGATCCGGCGCTTGATCTCGGCAATCCGCTGAAGGGGCCGTTCAAGGCGCTCAGTCTCGACTGGGCCGAGACCGCGGCAGCCGCGCTTGAACTGGCGCGGATTGCCGGGATTCTGCCCGCTTTTCTGGTTGGCCCCGAAGGCGCGGGCGAGGCCGTGCCGGTTTCGGCCAGCGACCTTGTCGCCTATTCGCAAGCAGGCGCATTGAAGATCATCACCCGCGCGCGGCTGCCCGTCTCGGCCTGCGACGACGCCGAGATCGTCGCTTTCCGCTCCAACGCCGACCTGCGCGAGCATGTCGCGCTGATCATCGGCAAGCAATCGGGTGACCGGCAACCGCTTGTTCGGCTGCACTCGGAGTGCCTGACGGGCGACATCCTCGGCAGCCTCAAATGCGATTGCGGCCCGCAGCTGGATGCCGCGCTGCACGCCATGGCGCACGAAGCGCGGGACGACGGCGGGTGGGGCGTGCTGCTCTACATGCGGCAGGAAGGGCGCGGGATCGGCCTCATCAACAAGCTGCGCGCCTATCGCCTTCAGGATCAGGGCTTCGATACGGTAGAGGCCAACCAGCGATTGGGCCTGCCCGATGAAGCCCGCGATTTCCCGGTCGCCGCACGGATGCTGGAACTGCTCGGGGCAACGACGATCCGCCTCCTCACCAACAACCCGGCCAAGGTGCGTGCGCTCGAAGCGGCGGGGATCACGGTAAGCGAGCGCGTGCCGCACCAGCTCCCCGAAAACCCGCACAACGCCCGCTATCTGGCGACCAAGCGGGACAGGTCGGGGCATCTGCTGATCTGATCGGCACTCCGACGGGCGCCTGTTGGAGACACATGAGACACTGTCCAGAAGCGAAAACCCGCCCCGGGCGCAGGCTCACAAGCGGAGCAGGGCGGCCGGGAATAAAGGCGAAAGTCCATACCGCGAGAGTGGCAGGCCTATCGCGGGTAGGAAAGCGCCTTACCGCTGTTCGTACTGCTTGATCCCGCCCGCGATACGGTTGCCCTGCATCACCACGCGGCTGGCAGTCCAATCAGCGAGGAACACCGAATTGCGCGACAGACCGGGGGCAAAGCGCGCCTCGTTCTTTTCGATCTTCAGGCCATCTGATGGGTGGAGCAGATCTTCTGCGCCCAAGGCGATGAAGGCCGAGTAATTTTCCTTGTCGCGCCCCTGCACGAACCAGTTCTCGCCAATCCGGCCAACGCTGCCAGCGGGCAGATCGATCATGTAATTGGTGGCCTTGCCATTGGCATCGTCGAAACTGTTGCCTTCGATCAGCACCTCGCGGCTGCGAGCCTTGACGTAATGCCCGCCGGTGCCGCGCTCGAACCGGCTCTCGCGCACGGTCAGCGAACCGTAATTGCCGATGTAGATCGAATGGGCGCAGCCGGCGGAATTCTCGCAGGTGCCAAGGCCTGAAAAGGTCGACCGGGTGATGTAGATGCGGCCCGTGGGATCATCGGCGGTGAGGATGCCCTGCTGGCTGTTCTCGAAACGGGCGTAGGCGACATTGAGCGCGCCTTTCTCCAGCCGGATTCCCGCGCCGTTGCCATCGGGCACGCGCATGTTCGAAAAGGTGATGCCCCGGATTTCAGCGCCCACACCGCGCAGCACGAAGGCCGCCTTGCCCTCGCAGGAACGTGCGGTGAAGGTGACGCTGCCGGGCTGGGGCGCTTCGTAAACGATCACGCCGCCTTCCTGCACGGCGCACTGCCGATAGGTGCCGGGCTGTATGCGGATCGTGCCGCGCCCATCGCCAATGGCATCGACCGCATCCTGAAGCGTGGCGAACCGCTGTCCGGTCTCGGCCACGGTAAAGGCATCGGGCACCGGCTGGGCACTGGCGCCAGAGGGCACGAGCGTGAAAGGAAGCAGCGCAGCGGCGATCAGGGCCAGCGGGCGCGCAGGAGCGGAAGGGGCGAGCGTGTTGATCATGCACGTGATAATATCACGCTCATCCCCTGCCTCCACCGCTTGCTGGGACAGTGTGCCCATTTGGCACTTGGCGGGCAGGGCAAGGCTTGGCTAAACCCTCGCCCGATAATCGGCGCCGCCAGCCGCGCGCCGTTCGACAGGAGAGAACCCCAGCCATGCGCAAGCTTGCCAGCCTTACCGTCCTGACCGCCGCCACCCTTGTGCTTGCCGCCTGCGGCAGTGCCGACGATGCCTCGACCGAGGCGAGTGCCGATACCGTGGAAATGCCCGCCGACAGCGCGCTTGCGCCCGTCAGCGATGCGCCGGTGGCAGACCCCTCGGCCACGGCCACCGATACGCCTGAAGCGGTTCCGGCTGCCACTGCGACTGCTGCCGGCGATGCTGCTGCCAATGTCGCGGACAAGGCGCTGGAAGCCGCCGGTGAGGGCGAAGAGGCGCAGTAAGATGCGCTGGCCGCTCGCTGCCGCGCTCGCCTCGGCGCTCGCTCTTGCTGCCTGCGGGAGCGAGGGGGCCGAGGCGCCCGGCGTCGTCAGTCCGGCTGAGGCCAAGGCCCTTGATGAGGCAGCCGAGATGCTCGATGAACGCCGCCTGCCCCCCGAAGCCCTCCCCACCGATGCGCCCACGGATGCGCCTGCCGAAATGACAGGCGACGCCGCCCCCGCAGCCCGATAGGCCGCCATGCGCGCTCCCCTTGCCCAAGGATCGAACCACCATGAATGCCCCCGCCACGCTCGCCCCGCATAATGCCGGCATGGACGAAGACACCTTCGAACAATTCGCCGAGCAGCTCACCCGCTATGTCCGCGAACGGCTGATCCCTGCCGAAGCGCAGGTGATTGCCGAAGACCGGGTGCCCGAAGACATCGTCAATGAGATGCGCGAGATGGGGCTGTTCGGCCTTTCCGTGCCGGAGGAATTTGGCGGCGCGGGGCTGAACATGACGCAATATGCCCGCGTCGTGAACATCATGGCCTATGCCGCACCTGCCTATCGCTCGATCTTCTCGATCAATGTCGGCATGTTTGCGAGCGCGCTCAAGAACGGCGCCACGCAGGCGCAGAAGGCCGAATGGTATCCCAAAATCGCGGAAGGCAAGATTGCTTGCTTTGGCCTGACGGAACCGGGCTCGGGCAGCGATTCGGCCGCCATGGCGACCACCGCGGTCCCCGACCCTGACGGCAATGGCTGGATCCTCAACGGCACCAAGCGCTACATCACCAACGCGCCTTACGCCGATGTTGCCCTCATCATGGCGCGCACCAACAAGGAGGCGCTCCCCAAGAACGCGCACGTTTCCGCCTTTCTGGTGCCGATGGACAGCCCCGGCATTTCGCGCGGCAGCCCCGACAAGAAGATGGGGCAATCGGGCTCGCATATCTGCGACATCATGCTCGATGATGTGCGCGTGCCGGGCGATGCCTTGCTCGGCGGGGAGACGGGCAAGGGCTTTGTCTTTGCGATGAAGAGCCTTGATAATGGCCGCATTTCCGTGGGCGCCGCGGCAACAGGCTATGCCCGCCGGGCTTTGGACAGCGCGCTGCGTTATGCCAATGAGAGGAAGGCCTTTGGCGAACCCATCGCCAACTTCCAGCTGATCCAGCAGATGCTCGCCGACAGCGAGATCGAGATTTACGCCGCCGAAGCGATGATGAAGGATGTCACCGCCCGCGCTGACCGGGGCGAGAACATCCTTGTGAAGGCCGCCGCCTTCAAGGTCTTCGCCTCCGAAATGTGCGGCCGGGTGGTTGACCGCGTGGTGCAGGTCTATGGCGGCGCGGGCTACCTCGCCGAATACGACGCCGAACGCTTCTTCCGCGATGCGCGCATCTACCGCATCTATGAAGGCACCACTCAGATCCTCCAGCTCCAGATCGCCAAGCACATGCTGCGCGAGTGGAAAGAACATAGCTAAGGGAGCGCAAAGCCCACCCCGCTGCGACTAAGCGGCATAGCCGCCAAGTCGCAGCAGGGTGGGTCCGGGACGACATGTATAACCTCCTCAACGACCTCTCCATCGTCGAAGTCTCCAGCTTCGTCGCTTCACCCACGGCGGGGCTTTACTGCGCGCAGATGGGCGCGGAGGTGATCCGCGTCGATCACAAGGCGGGCGGGCTTGATTACAACCGCTATATGCTGACGGCAGAGGGCCGCTCGCTTTCGTGGGAGAACCTCAACCGCGCCAAGAAATCGGTCGCGCTCGATCTGCAATCGGGCGAGGGGCGCGAATTGCTGGTGGAACTGGCGGCGAGCGTCGGCCAGTGCATCACCAACCTGCCGGAACAGAGCTTTCTGTCCCACGCCGCCATGCAGGCCAAGCGCGCCGACATGATCTCGCTTCGGGTGATGGGGTGGCATGACGGGCGGCAGGCGATGGACTTTACGGTGAACGCCGCTGCCGGATACCCACTGATGTGCGGGCCGGAGGACTGGGATCCGGCGACCGCGCCGCCGGTCAATCAGGTGCTCCCTGCATGGGATTTCATCACCGGGGCTTACGGGGCCTTCGCCATGCTCGCCGCGCTCCGCCACCGCGACCGCACGGGCGAGGGCAACGAGGTGCGCCTGCCCTTGGGCGATGTCGCGATCGGCACCATGGCCAATGCCGGATTGCTGGCCGAGGTGCTTTATCGCGGCAGTGACCGCGAACGGCTCGGCAATGCGATCTGGGGCGCGTTCGGGCGCGATTTCCGCACGCGCGATGGCGTGCGCTTCATGGTCGCGGCGCTCACCCCCAAGCAATGGAGCGGGCTGGTCAAGGCCTTCGGATTGCAGGAGGGCATCGCTGCACTGGAGGCTGAATTCGGCGTCAGCTTTGCCGACGGCGACACCCCGCGCTTCCAGCACCGCGCTGCGCTGTTCGCACTGTTCCAGCAGGCGGCCGGTGGGATGGATTACGCCACTCTCGAAGCCCGCCTTGCCGCCGAGGCCTGCACCTTCGAGCGTTATCGCACCGCCCATGAAGCGGCAAATGACCCCGTGCTGGTCGCGAACAATCCGCTGTTCGGCCCGGCACCTGCCAATCCGAGCGGGTTTGATTACCCCGCCACCCGCTCCTTCGCCAACCTTCCCGGACGCGAGGCGGGCGATCCCGCGCCTGCGCCCTATCTTGGCGAACATTCCGAGGAAGTGCTGGCAGAGAAGCTCGGCCTATCCTCCGGCACCATCGGCAAGCTGGTGGATGCGGGCACGGTGGCTCTTTCAGACAAGCACACCACCCGTTCGGGCTGAGCTTGTCGAAGCCCTGCACTTTTCTTTCCGCTCCGGTGCAAGAAGAAGGACAGCCCTTCGACAAGCTCAGGGCGAACGGAGTTTATAATGATGACCAGACGCGCTGCAATCTGCACCCCTTTGCGCACCCCCGTGGGTAAGTTCCTCGGGGGGCTTTCCAGCCTCAACGCCGGCCAATTGGGCGCGGTGATCCTCAAGGCACTGATCGAGCGTAGCGGGATCGATCCGGCGCGGGTCGATGACGTGGTGTTCAGCCAAGGCTACGGCAATGGTGAGGCCCCTGCGATCGGCCACTGGTCATGGCTCGCGGCAGGGCTGCCCATCGAAGTCCCCGGCTTCCAGCTGGATCGCCGCTGCGGATCGGGCGTGCAGGCGGTCGCCACGGCGGCGATGATGGTCGAGACCGGGATGGCCGATGTCGTGGTCGCAGGCGGCGTGGAAAGCATGTCGAACGTCGAACACTACACCCTTGCCGCGCGCGGCGGCGTGCGGATGGGCGACATGGTGCTGCATGACCGCCTGAGCCGGGGCCGCGTGATGAGCCAGCCGGTCGAACGCTTCGGGGTCATCACAGGCATGATCGAGACGGCCGAAAACCTCGCCAAGGATTACGGCATCACCCGCGAGGAGGCCGATGAATTCGCGGTCCGCAGCCACCAGAACGCGGCGCGGGCGTGGGCGGAAGGGCGGTTTGCCGAGCAGCTGGTGCCGGTCGAAATCCCGCAGCGGCGCGGCGATCCGGTGATCTTCGATCATGACGAAGGCTATCGCACTGACGCCTCGATGGAGACGCTCGGCAAGCTCGCCCCCATCGACCTGCGCCGCGACCCTGAGGCCATCGTCACCGCCGGCAATGCCAGCCAGCAGAACGATGCGGCGGCGGCCTGTCTGGTCGTCGCGGAGGACAGGCTGGAGGAACTGGGCCTCCAGCCAATGCTGTGGTTCGGCGGCTGGGCGGCGGCGGGCTGCGATCCTTCGCGCATGGGGATCGGCCCGGTCCCGGCGGTGGAGCGCCTTTTCGAACGGCGCGGCTACACGTGGGACGATATCGGCCTTGTCGAGCTCAACGAGGCCTTCGCGCCGCAGGTGCTCGCCGTGCTCAAGGGCTGGGGCTGGAGCGCCGACGATTCGCGCCGTGAGATCCTCAACGTCAATGGATCGGGTATCAGCCTCGGCCACCCCATCGGCGCGACCGGCGGGCGGATCCTCGCCGACATGGCGCATGAAAAGCACCGGCGTGGGGTACGCTATGGCCTCGAAACAATGGGCATCGGCGGCGGACAAGGCATTGCGGCCGTGTTCGAGCGCGCCCAATGACCGACTTCGCCGCGTGGATCGGGCGCGCAACGCAGACCCGGGACCGGCTCGATGATGGGCTGGCGGGCCGCTGGCTTGCCACCTTCGATCTGCCGCGCCCGCGTCCGGCGATCATGCCGCAGGGCATCCACTTCGCCCTGTGCACTCCCGACGCGCCGACCGCAAAGCTGGGCGAGGATGGCCACCCGGCCCGCGATAACAGTCCGGACAGCTTCCTCCCGCCCTTGCCGCTACCGCGCCGGATGTGGGCGTCCTCCAGGATGCAGTTCGTATCCCCCATCGCGATTGGCGCGGTGATCGAACGCAGCAGCAAGGTTACCGGGGTCAGCGAGAAGGCGGGCGGATCGGGCCGCCTCGCCTTTGTCGATGTCGAGCACGTCACCCGCGCCAATGGCACCGGGGCGGTGATCGAAACGCAGACACTGGTCTATCGTGAACCCGCCGCAAGCGATGCCCCGCTCAGCCCGCCGCCGCCGGGAGAAGGGGCGTTCGATCCTTCGGCTTGGGACGCGCACCGCGCGCTGACCCCCGATGGGCGGCTGCTGTTCCGCTATTCGGCGCTGACCTTCAACACCCACCGCATCCATTATGACGCGCCCTATGCAAGCGAAGTGGAGCGGTATCGCGGGCTGGTGGTCCATGGCCCGCTGACCGCAAGCCTGCTGCTGCAACTGGCAGCCAGGACGCTTGGCGAAAACCGGCTGCGCACCTTCCAATTCCGAGGCCTATCCCCCGCCATTGCGGGCGAGCCTCTGCATCTGGTGATGCGCAAGGCCGAGGCGGGGGATGAGCTGGCGGCCTTTGCCGGAGACGGGCGGCAGGTCACACAGGCAAGCGCGACGGTCTAGCCCCCTCCCGCTTGCGGG
>JAGKSZ010000023.1 GCA_018991295.1 Porphyrobacter sp.
CGCCCAGATCGTCGATGAAGCTGGCATCCTGCGTGACCTTGTCGGCTTCCACGCCGAGGTGTTCGACAACAATCTTGGCCACCCGATCGGCAGTATCGCTCATGGTATTCCCTCTTGAAACTGGGGTTGGTTATCTCGTCCCTCGCCCTAATCAAGGGCGCGGGGATGTGCAAGTGGGCATGAGGCGTGCTGCCCACAGGGGCCATGCGCGCTTCATGACCGGTATCGGGTCAGCCAGCAGGCTTGGCCTGCGGCTCGACCACGCGCAGGTGCAACTCGCGCAAGGACCGCGGCTCGGCCGGGGACGGCGCGCCCATCAGCAGATCCTCGGCGCGCTGGTTCATCGGGAAGAGCGAGATTTCGCGCAGGTTCTTGGCGCCGCACAATAGCATGATGATGCGGTCCACCCCGGCGGCCATCCCCCCGTGCGGCGGCGCGCCGTACTGGAAGGCGCGGTACATCCCGCCGAAGCGTTCTTCGACATCGGCTTGCGTGAGGCCCGTGATTTCAAAGGCCTTCACCATCGTTTCAGGCTTGTGGTTACGGATCGAGCCACTCGCGATTTCATAGCCGTTGCAGACGAGGTCATATTGGAACGCCTTGATCGTCAGCGGGTCCTGCCCTTCCAGCGCATCGATCCCGCCCTGCGGCATCGAGAAGGGGTTGTGTGAAAAGTCGACCTTCTTTTCGTCCTCGTTCCATTCGTAGAACGGGAAATCGACGATCCAGCACAATTCGAACCGGCTTTCATCGATGAGGCCGAGTTCCTCACCCACGCGGATGCGGGCCGCGCCCGCCAGCTTGGCAGCGTCAGCTTCCTTGCCCGCAGCAAAGAACAACCCGTCATTCTCGCCAAGGCCAAGTTCGGCATAGAGCTTTTCCATGCCCTCAGGCCCATGGTTCTTGGCAATCGGCCCGCCGAACTCACCGCCCTTGCGGGTGACATAGCCGAGGCCCGCATAGCCTTCCCGCCGCGCCCAATCGTTCATGTCGTCGAAGAACTTGCGGCTCTTTTCATGGGTCGCAGGTGCAGGGATCGCGCGCACCACACCGCCCGAACCGACGATCTTTTCGAACAGGCCAAAGCCCGAATGCGTGAAGTGCGCGGACACATCGCTGATGATCAGCGGGTTGCGCAGGTCCGGCTTGTCCGAGCCATACTTCAGCATCGCCTCGTCATAGGGAATGCGTGGGAATTCACCTGCCGGGGTCACCTTCTTGTCGCCCGCAAAGGCGGCAAAGGTGCCCTGAATGACAGGCTCCATCGTCTCCCAGACTTCTTCCTGCGTGACGAAGCTCATTTCCAGATCGAGCTGGTAGAACTCGCCCGGCAGGCGGTCGGCGCGCGGGTCTTCATCGCGGAAACACGGCGCGATCTGGAAGTAGCGGTCGAAGCCTGCGACCATCAGCAGCTGCTTGTACTGCTGCGGCGCCTGCGGGAGCGCGTAGAACTTGCCCGCATGGATGCGGCTCGGCACGAGGAAATCGCGCGCGCCTTCGGGGCTGGAAGCGGTGAGGATCGGCGTCGAAAATTCGTTGAAGCCCGCAGCGTTCATGCGTGCACGCATATCGGCGATCACCGCCACGCGGGTCATGATGTTCTTGTGCAGCGTCTCGCGCCGCAGATCGAGGAAGCGGTACTTCAACCGGATATCCTCAGGGTAAGGCTGTTCATCGGCCACCGGCATCGGCAGTTCTTCAGCCGCGCTCTGCACCGTCACACCGCGGGCGAAGACTTCGATCTCGCCGGTCGCAAGGTTCGCATTGACCGTGCCTGCCGCACGCGCCTTGACCGTGCCTTCGATGGTGATGACGCTTTCGGCGCGCAAGCCTTCGAGCACGGGCAGCGCCGCGCTGTCGGTGTCAGCGACGATCTG
Source organism: Porphyrobacter sp. (assembly GCA_018991295.1). Classification (GTDB taxonomy): domain Bacteria; phylum Pseudomonadota; class Alphaproteobacteria; order Sphingomonadales; family Sphingomonadaceae; genus Erythrobacter. Next base: position 1,878 of record JAGKSZ010000023.1, read on the forward strand.
CGTGATGCCATAATGATCGCGCAGGTCGATGAACAACACGCCCCCATGATCGCGCTTGCGGTGGATCCAGCCCGACAGGCGGACGGTCTCGCCCACGTTGGCGGAAGAAAGCTGTGCGCAAGTATGCGTGCGGTAGGGGTGCATCTAAACTCTTGTCCTGTTCGCGGCTATGACGCTAGGGCGCGCTGGCGCGGCTGGAGCCTTGCTCCGGCGCCCGCGGGCTAACAGGGCAAGCCTTGCACTTTGTCAAGCCAAGCTTGGTAGGGGGACGGGGCAAACTGGGATCCATCCCGAGGGCGGCACTCCGCCCGCTAGACATGAAATGATGACATGAAAATCCACCCGCTGATTACCACCACCGAGGCGCTCTCCGATCTGTGCGCCCGTCTTGCCAAGTCCGAATTCGTCGCGGTCGATACCGAATTCATGCGCGAGAACACCTATTGGCCCGAACTGTGCCTGGTGCAGATCGCCAATTCCGAAGAAGCCGCCGCCATCGATCCGATGGCCGACGGGATCGACCTTACGCCGCTGCTCGATCTGATGTGCGAGAATGAAGACGTGCTCAAGGTCTTCCACGCAGGCGGGCAGGATGTTGAAATCATCGTCAACCTCACCGGCAAGACCCCGCATCCCATCTTCGACACCCAGATCGCGATGATGGCGATCAGCCAGTCCGAACAGATCGGCTATGCCAATCTGGTCGAGACATGGGTGGGCGTCACCATCGACAAGGGGGCGCGCTTCACCGATTGGAGCCGCCGCCCGCTGACCGACCGGCAGATCGAATATGCCATTGGCGATGTCACCTATCTGGCAGGCATCTTCCCCAAGATACTGAAAAAGCTGATCAAGACCGGGCGCGGCCTGTGGCTTGATGCCGAAATGGAAAAGCTGGCGGACCCGGCCAATTACCTCACCGATCCGGGCATCGCATGGAAGCGCATCCGCCAGCCGGGCCGCAATCCGCAGGTTCTGGGCCGGATGAAGGCGCTCGCTGCATGGCGCGAGGCCGAAGCCCAGCACAAGAACATCCCGCGCGGCCGCATCATGCGCGATGAAACGCTCGCCGACATCGCTTCGCACCCGCCCAAGTCGCAAGGCGATCTGGCCAAGGTGCGCGGGCTTTCGGCCGCATGGAAGGACAATGACATCGGCAAGCGGTTGATGAAGGTGCTGGCCGAAGCCGAGCCGCTGCCCAAGTCGGAAATGCCCGAGAAGATCAAGCAGGGCGCGCCGCTGGGCCGCGAAGGCGCGCTGGTGGCGGACCTTTTGAAGCTGCTGCTCAAGATCCGCGCCCGCGAAATCGACGTCGCCCCGCGCCTGCTCACCCGCGCCGACGAAATGGAGGCGCTGGCCGCAGGGGTGCGCGATCTGCCGGTGCTGCAAGGCTGGCGTTTCGAAGTGTTCGGCAAGGACGCGCTTGACCTTGTCGAAGGCAAGCTCGCCTTTGCGGTGGAGCGCGGCAAGCTCAAGATGACCCATATCGATGATGTGGTGGCGGCAGCCGCGCCCGAAGCGCCCGATGCCGACGCGCTGGCGGCGGAGTGATTTGATAAAACCGTTCGGGCTGAGCTTGTCGAAGCCCTGTACTTCCAATTGGGTGCCAGCTTGAAGTGAAGGACAGCCCTTCGACAAGCTCAGGGCGAACGGGTTAAAGAAGCGAAGCTATGTCCACCTACCTCCCCACCATCAAGCAACTGCAATATCTTGTCGCGCTTCATGAACATGGCCATTTCGGCAAGGCAGCCGATGCCAGCTTCGTGTCGCAATCGACATTGTCGGCGGGTATCCGCGAGCTGGAATCGCTGCTGGGCGTGACGCTCGTGGAACGTTCGCGCCGGGTGGTGCGCTTTACCGCGCTGGGCGAACAGGTGGTGGCCAAGGCGGGCCGGCTGCTGCGTGAGGCTGAGGAACTGGCCGATCTGGTGCAGGCGGCGGGCAAGCCGCTGGTGGGCGAATTGCGCATGAGCGTGATCCCCACCATCGCCCCCTTCCTGCTGCCGCGCATGTTGCCGCGCCTGAAGCGCGAACGCCCGGACCTGAAGCTGATGCTGCGCGAGGAGACGAGCCACGATGCGCTCGAATCGCTCAACCATGGCCGGGTCGATTGCGTGCTGCTGGCCCTGCCCTTCGACACCGGCGATGCCACAACCGCGCATATTGCCGATGACCGGCTGTTCATCGCCTTTCCCAAGGACGATCCGCGCGATCCGCCCGCCAGCATCAAGCCCGAGATGATCGATCAGGGCCGGCTGCTGCTGCTCGAAGATGGCCACTGCCTGCGCGATCACGCGCTGGCGGCCTGTTCGCGCAGCGAATTGCGCGCCAGTGCGGCGATGATCGGCACGAGCCTGCACACGCTGGTGCAGCTGGTCGACAATGACCTTGGCCTCACCATGCTCCCGGAAATGGCGCTGAAGGCGGGCATCCTCAATGGCACCCAAGTGGTCGCCCGCCCCGTCGACAGCCCCACCGCCAAGCGCGAGATCGTGCTGGCATGGCGCAAGAATTCCCCGCGTGAGGCCGATTTCCTGCTGCTGGCGGACGAACTGCGGGCGGGCTGAGCGGGTCCGCTCAGCACTTGGCCAATGCAAGCGTGATGGCAAGCCCCGCGCCCAGCGCCAGCCCGATGCGGTGACGGCGCAGCGGCAGGAGGCGGGAGCGGCGACGGCGGCCTTCCGCTTCGGCTTCGGCGGCGGCATGGCCGATGATGCGGTCGCTTTCGCGGTGCTCGATATCATCGACCAGGCCGTGAACATCCTCGGCCAGCAGTTCGGCATCCCCAATCAGCGCCGAGGCCCGTGCATAGTCGCCCTCGGCAATGGCGGTGCGTGCCTCGCGCTGGAGTTTGCGAGCCTGATCTGCAAGGCGCCCGACAAAGGCGCTGCCGGGCTCATCGCCCGGACCGCTTTTTGTATCCGATCCCATGGCGATAAAGCTAACCCAAACCTGCGCGTCAGTTCCAGTGACAAAGCTGCAAGTGCGCTAGTCCATGTGCTTCAGGCCGACCCGCAGGTAATCCCAGCCGGTGATGCAGGTGAGCGCCGCAGCGGTCCACAGGCTCACCAGCCCGACCAGATGCACCCAGCTGTTCGCGATCGATCCGCACCCCTCGAACACCGATTGGCACGGCGGCCCGTGCACCGCCCCGCCCAGGATCAGCGCGCCCAGCGCCACCAGCTGGAAAGTGGTCTTCCACTTCGCCAGCGCCGAGACCGGCACCGAAATCTGCGCCCCGCCCAGAAATTCGCGCAGGCCCGATACCGCAATCTCGCGCACCAGAATGACAAGGCCCGCAATCACATGGACATCGCCCGCATAGGGCCCGCGCAGATACCCTTGCGCTGTCAGCACCAGAATGACGGCGGCCACCATGATCTTGTCGGCAATCGGATCAAGGAAGATCCCCAGCTTCGAGACCGTCCCTTGCGCACGCGCCAGATAGCCATCGAAGAAATCGGTGATCGCAATGATGCAATAGAGCACAAAGCCGATCAGGTATCCTGCGCGCCATTCCGGCCACCACAGGAAAAAGGCCAGCAGCGGCACTGCAAAAATGCGCGACGCGGTAAGGATGTTGGGCAGGCTCGACATAAGGCTTCAAGCCCCTCCCTAGCGCGACTGAAGGCGCGGCAAAACCCCTCGCCTGCGCTGCGGCGCGCCTTTTGCGCTCTTGTGAAAGCCTGCCCTCGCGCTATGTGCCGGTAACCCAGAGGAAAGCCTGCGACACCTGCATGACCACATCCACCGATCTGCTGCGCTCGCGGCGCTTTGCGCCTCTGTTCGTCACCCAGCTGCTCAATGCGCTGAACGACAATCTCTACAAGAACGCGATGGTGCTGTTCATCGTGTATCAGCTCTACGATTCTCCGGAAATGGAGACGCTGATCAGCGGCGTGGCGACCGCATTGTTCGTGCTGCCCTTCGTGCTGTTTTCCGCCACCGCCGGCCAGCTTGCCGATATGCGCGACAAGACCAGGATCATCCGCTGGATCAAGTTTGCCGAAATCATCATCATGTCCGCAGGCGCAGCTGGCCTTGTCATGAGCGCGCGCGGGATTGCGGTGGAAAGCATCGCCATCCCGCTGATGTTTGCCGCGCTGTTTGCCATGGGCGTCCATTCGACCTTCTTCGGCCCGATCAAATACGCGATCCTGCCCCAGCATCTCGACGATGATCAGGTGCTGGCGGGCACCGGGCTGGTTGAGGCGGGCACCTATGTGGCGATCCTTTCGGGCATGATCCTGTCGGCGGTGTTCACCGTTGATCAGAGCACCATTGCCGTGATCGTCATCGCGGTGATCGGCTACGGCGTGTGCCGCATGGTGCCCCCTGCCCCTGCCCAAAGCGAGGAAACCCGCGTCGACTGGAACCCGATCCGCGCATCCAAGGACCTTATCGCCTTTTCCTTCGGCAATATCGAGCTGCGCTATTCGGTGCTGGCGATCAGCTATTTCTGGGCGATTGCCGCAATTCTGGGCGGGCAGTTCTTCCCGCTGGCCAAGAACGTGCTGCTGGCAGACAAGCAGGTGGCGATGGTGATGCTGGTGGCGTTTTCGGCCGGCATCGCGATCGGATCGGTGGCGATCAACGCGCTGCTGAAGGGCGAGATTTCCGCCCGCCATTCGGCCATTTCGGTGCTGGCAATGGGCGCGCTGCTGATCGGCTTTTACCTCCTGTGCCGGACATGGGATCTCAAGCCTGCGGGCGAATTGTTCACCGTGACCGAATTCCTTGCCCAACCGCTGGCGCTGGTGCTGGTGGCCAACCTGCTGCTGATTGCGGTGGCAGGGGGGATGTTCGTGGTGCCGCTTTATGCCTTCCTGACGACGCGGGTCGAAAAATCGGAAGCCTCACGCTCGGTTGCGGCCAACAACTTCATTTCATCGGTGTTCATGGCGGTGGGGGCAGGCGTTGCCGGAACGCTCGGCTTTTTCGGAATTCCGCTCGCTGAACAATTGCTGCTCAGCCTCGCGCTGTGCCTTGTCTCGGCGCATCTGGCGCGCAAGCTGCACCGGGTGGAACAGCAGCGCGCCGCCTGAAACCGCGGCTGTCAGATGATGAAGGCGAACACCGCCAGCGTCATGGCGACATAGGTGCTGGCAACGCCGCGCACATCCTCCATCGTCAGCCGCCACAGGCTTTCTGCCGGAATCGGGATCAGATCGCGCTTCACGTGCGGGGGCAGGCTTCGCCGGAACCAGTGACGGGCGCTTTCATCAGTAAGGACCAGACTGCGGCGCATGGGGCGATTCTCCGTTCTCCGGCGCAAAGCTTTAAGACTTTCTTAACCTTTGCAAACGGCCTGCGGCGGACCTGTCGCACCATGGGACAGGCCGAGTTTGCACGCCTGCGCGCACGGCGTTAGAGCCGCCCAAGGACGACGGGAGAGCTTTGACCATGACACCACCCACCCGCAGCGCGGCTGCCCTGCTGGTCGATTGCCTTGCAGCAGAAGGCGCAAGCCGGATCTTTACCGTGCCGGGCGAAAGCTTCCTTGCCGTGCTCGATGCCCTGCCCGGCCGGCCCGAAATCGACGTGGTCACCTGCCGTCAGGAAGGCGGCGTTGCCTTCATGGCCTGCGCCGATGGCGCAATGACAGGCGCACCGGGCGTCGCCTTTGTCACGCGCGGTCCCGGCGCCACCAATGCCTCGATCGGCGTGCACGTGGCCCATCAGGATTCGCAGCCGATGATCCTGTTCGTGGGCGATGTGGCGCGCAGCGCGCAGGGGCGCGAGGGCTTTCAGGAGGTCGATTTTGCCGCCTTCTTCGGCCCCATCTGCAAATGGGCGGCGCGCATCGATGATCCGGCGCGCATCCCCGAATATGTCGCCCGCGCCTTTGCCACCGCGATCAGCGGGCGGCCCGGCCCGGTGGTGCTGGCCCTGCCCGAAGATATGCTGGTGGAGCACGTGCCCGCATCGCTTGCCCCCCGCCCGCGTGCACTGCGCCCCGCGCAGGCCGTGTGCCCCGATGCGATGCGCGCCCTGTTCGATCTGATTGGCGATGCCGCCAGCCCCATCGCCATCATCGGCGGGGCCGGCTGGAACGCCAAGGCGCGCGAATATTTCCAGCAATTTGCCGAACGCATCGGCCTGCCCGTGGCAACTGCCTTCCGCCGTCAGGATGCGATTGCGCCCTCATCGCCGGTCTATGCGGGCAACCTTGGCTATGGGCCGAACCCCCGGCTCGTCGAGCGGGTGAAGAACGCCGATCTCATCATCGCGGTGGGCGCGCGATTGGGCGAGGCAACCACCGATGGCTATAGCGTGCCCACCCTCGAACATCCCGGGCAGACGCTGGTCCACATCCATCCCGATCCGGAGGAACTGGGCCGGGTTTACCGCACCGATCTGGCGCTGTGCTGTTCGGTCGATGAATTTGCCGAGTGCGCGGCGCTGTGGGACAGCGAGGATATCATCCCCTTTGATGCCGGGGGGCAGGCCCATGCCGAATGGCTGGCGTGGTCAACCCCGCAGCCTTCGGACGCCGCGATGGACCTTGGGGCCTGTGTGGGTGCGATGCGCGAAATGCTCCCCGAAGATACGATCATCTGCAACGGTGCGGGCAATTTTGCCGGGTGGTGGCACCGCTACTGGCGCTATGCCGCCTATCCGGGCCAGCTTGCCCCCACCTGCGGAGCGATGGGATACGGGGTTCCGGCGGCGGTCGCAGCGGGCTTGCGCTTTCCGGAACGCACCGTGGTGGCCGTGGCAGGTGACGGGGATTTCCTGATGAACGGTCAGGAACTGGCCACGGCTGCGCAATATGGCGCATCGCTGATCGTGGTGGTGGTGGACAACGGCGCCTATGGCACGATCCGGATGCATCAGGAGCGCGAATATCCGGGCCGCGTGTCTGCCACCGGGCTTGCCAACCCCGATTTTGCAATGCTGGGGGCGGCCTATGGCGCGTGGAGCGTGCGCGCCGAAACCACCGCCCAGTTCATCGCCGCGCTGGAGGAGGCAAGGGGGCGCAGGGGCCTTCGCCTGATCCACGCGCTCACCGATCTCGAACGCATCGCCGCCAGCGGCGCGACGATCAGCGGCCTGCGCAAGAACGCCGGCTTATAGGGGGCGGTTCACAAGGTAGCGTCCGGACCGTGTCCGGGTGGGGTCAGGGTGAGGCCAGACCCCCTCCAGACCCCCCGCAGACCCCTGTCAGACCCCCGCTCGCCCCCCGTTTTCGTGCCGTTTCACGTGAAACATGGTTCAGGCGCCGGCCATCTCGCAGATCACGGCCCATTCCGCCGGGGTGACCGCGCAAACCGACAGGCGCGACAGGCGGATCAGCTGCATCTCTGCCAGCCGCGGCTCGGCCTTGATCGCGGCAAGGGTGACAGGCCGCGCGAACTTCTGCTTGGCCTTCAGCTTGACCGCCGCCCACTTGCCGGTCTCGTCGGTGGGATCGCCGATGCCGGTGACGGTGATTTCGGCAATCCCGACAATCTCCAGCCCTTCGCGGCTGTGATAGAAGAACGCCTCGTCACCCACCTGCATTGCCATTAAATTGTTGCGCGCCAGATAGTTGCGCACCCCATCCCACGTCCCCTCGCCCTCGGCAACAAGGTCGTCCCAGCTGTATTTGAAGGGTTCGGATTTCATCAGCCAATAGGCCATGGCGCAGGCGGCTCCTGTGAAAGTGAAGCGCCCCGATAGCCCGCACTCTCGCGCTTGCCCAGCCCTGCGGCATTAACCCGATCTTTAGTGCGATCTGCGATGAACTGCGCAAGGGCCGTGTCGGGCTGAACCGCACGCGCCATCGGTAAGGCATTGGTTTTGAAAGATCACACGCCAGAAAACGCCTTGCAAGCGGCCGAGCGCGATCTGATTGCGCTGGGCATTGCCGTGGCGGCGGTCATCATGCTGATCGGCACTGGCGGATCGGTGCTGCCCCAGACGCTGGATGCGCTTCTGGGTCATGGTCGGCGGCCCGATGTCCTGCTGGTCAATGCCCTGCTGCTCAATATCGCTTTGATTATCTTCGGTTGGCGGCGTTACCGCGAACTGACCCGCGAAATTGCCGAGCGCCGCCGCGCCGAGGCCCGCGCACGGGAACTGGCCGCCACTGACCCGCTGACCGCCTGTCTCAACCGCCGCGCCATGCTTGAGGCGACCGAGGAACTGCGCGCCCGCGCCGCAGTCCGCAGCGAGGCGGTGGCCTATTGCATGCTCGATCTCGATAATTTCAAGCATATCAACGATATGCACGGCCATTCGGCGGGTGATGCAGTGCTGGTCATGCTGTGCGACAGGATTCGCGCCCTGCTCCCGGCCGAAGCGAGGCTGGCGCGGCTGGGGGGCGATGAATTCGCCTTCGTGATGGCCTATCCCGCCGGACAGACCGAGCGGATCGACGATATCGCCATCCGCCTGTTCGAAAGCATGGCCCAGCCCTTCCGCCTGCCCGAACTGACGGTCGAACTGACCATGTCGATCGGCCTTGCAACCGATCATGATGCAGACGGCACGATTGGCCTTGTGGTTGATGCTGCAACCCTGATGCACCGCGCGGACATGGCGCTCTACCACGCCAAGAAGCAGGGCCGGAACCGCTACTTCTGGTTCGAGGGCAGCATGGAAAACGAGCTGCGCTTCCGCAACCAGATCGAAGCCGGAATCCGCCGCGGCCTTGCCAATCACGAATTCATCCCGTTCTATGAACAGCAGGTCGATCTGCAGACCGGCGCGCTGGTGGGATTTGAAATGCTCGCCCGCTGGCGTTCACCGCAGCTGGGCCTGATCAGCCCCGATATCTTCGTGCCGATTGCCGAAGAAATCGGGCTTATCAACGAATTGTCCGAAAGCCTGATGGAACAGGCCTTTGCCGATGCACGCGAGTGGGACGATTCAATCACGCTTTCGATCAACATCTCGCCCCTGCAGCTGCGCGATCCGTGGTTCGCCCAGCGGCTGCTGAAAAAGCTGGTGGCGGCCAATTTCCCCCCGCAGCGGCTGGAAATCGAGATCACCGAAAGTTGCCTGCACGAAAATGTCGGCCTCGTGCGCTCGATGATCGTCTCCTTGCGCAATCAGGGCGTGAAGATCGCGCTCGATGATTTCGGCACGGGCTATTCATCGCTCGGCTATCTCAAGCATGGCCATTTCGACAAGATCAAGATCGACCAGAGCTTCGTGCGTGGCTGCACCGAAAACGGCGACATCAACCCGGCGATCATCGCCGCCATCGTCGCGCTGGCCAAGGCGCTGGGGATGGAGACGGTGGCCGAAGGCGTGGAGGCGATGGACGAGCTTGAGCTGGTCCGGGATCGCGGCGCCGATCTGGTGCAGGGCTATATCTTCTCGCGTCCGATCACGCAGGATCAGGTGCTGGCCCAGTTCCGCGAAGGCTCGGGGATGTTCCGCCCCAGCGGCCCGCCGCGCCACCGTTCGGAACGCATCACCATCTTCCGCAAGGTCGGCCTGATCCACGAAGATCATTATTACGACGTGATCCTCAGGAACCTGTCCAAGACAGGGGCGCGGATCAACGGGCTGGCAGGGGTGCCGGTGGGCACGGACGTTGTGCTCGATCTGGGCCACGGGCAGTTGGTGGTGAGCAAGGTCGTCAACGCCAGCGAGAACAGCCAGGGCCTCAAGTTCGAGACCCCGCTGATCAGCGATGGCGGCGGCGGGTTCATGACCCGGCACCGCATCTCGCCCTATTCGCTGGCCGAGGCGGGCATTCCGCTGGCCGCGCTGGGTGCAGGGGCCTTCCCGCTGGCCAAGTGGCGCGAGGCCAACAAGACCATCCCCAAGTTCACGCAGCTGGAACTGAGCGTCCCCAACCACTGATGCCCCCTGCCCGCCATGTTCCACGTGAAACATCGGGCAAGGCGGGTCTGGCGGGGGTCTGCGAGGGGTCTGGCAGGGGTCTGCGCCCGGTTTGCCGCGGGTCTGCGGCGATGCTGGCAGGGCCCTGTGCAATCGGCCTGTTGGATGCGACCGCCCTACCCCCTGCCGCGGTAGGATGGCACGCCCTGATCGGGCAGCCACAATCCTTCCGGCGGCGCACCCGATTGCCAGAACACATCGATCGGGATGCCCCCGCGCGGATACCAGTAGCCGCCGATCCGCAGCCATTGCGGGCGCATTTCTTCAAACAGGCGCACCCCGATGCCCACGGTCACATCCTCGTGAAAGCCGTTGTGGTTGCGGAAAGACCCCAGAAACAGCTTGAGGCTCTTGCTCTCCACGATCGTCTCGCCCGGCACATAATCGATCACCAGATGGGCAAAATCGGGCTGGTTCGTCACCGGGCACAGCGAGGTAAACTCGGGCGAGACAAACCGCACCAGATAGGTCAGGCCGGGGCGCGGATTGGGGACATAATCGAGCACCGCTTCTTCGGGCGAGGCCGGCAGCGGCGTGTCCTTGCCGAGGAATTGCGGGGCGGGCTTGGGGCGTTCGGGCGTGTTCGTCATGGGAGCGGCTGTTGCCTTGAATGGGGGATGGGTGCAAGCGGGCAACTGGACGAGGGGCGTCAAGGTTCCCTATGGGGCAAGCAATTGTTCATCTGGCCCCAGCCAGTTTCCCGCCTGCCTGCTTCACGCCAGTATTGTCTGACCGATCCTGATGCGCCCCACCGCCGCCCCTTTTCTGCTTTGCTCCGCAGCCGCAATGGCGGCGCTGTGGCTGGCCGCGCCGCTGGAGGCCCAGCAAAGCTTTGAACTGCCGCCTGCACGGCCCACACCCACGCCCGCCCCGGCAGGCCCGGCCGATGAACGCGCCGGGATTGCCATTCCGCCGAGGAGCCAGCCTTCGGCCCCGGCCCCGGCCCCGGCCCCGCCCCCTTCGCCCAGCGTGCAGGCAGCACCTGCACCAGCCGCGACCCCGGTGGTGCAGCCGCTCCCTTCGGCCCCGCCATCTGCTTCACCCTCTGCCCCGGCCAGAACGCCCACGCCGCGCCCATCGGGCCAGCCTGCCCCTGCGCAGCGCACCGACGGGACGCCTGCACCCGCCCCGTCCGCACCAGCATCAGCCGCTGCCAGCCTGCCGGAGACATCTGCGCCCCTGCCCGCACCTGCGGCGCTGCCTTCGGGCACCCCCCTGCCCGCAGACCCCGCGCTGGCAAGCCCGCCTGCCGGGCCAGACCTGACCGAGATCGCAAGCCAAGAGCTTGGCGCCCTGCCCGCATGGTGGCTCTACGCCGCCCTCGGGCTCGGCGCTGCCATCCTTGTGCTGGCAGGCGGTGCATGGGCATGGCGGCGGCGCAGGCCCAGAACCCTGCGCCTTGCAGCGCCGGTGGCAGGCGCAGCCGGCGATACCGCCTCCGACAGCGCGCCGCTGCGCCTTGATCTTGCGCTCGATATCACCTCGGCCAGCCGCAGCGTGATGATGTTCACGATCCAATATCGCCTCACCATCGCCAACCGCTGCGAACGCGCGGTCAATGATCTGAACGCCGCGGCACGGCTCGTGTGCGCCAAATCCAGTGTGGCAGGCGGTGCGGCAGGGGCGGCGCAGGGGCTGGAAAGCATCGCGCGGATCGGCCCGCATCAGGCGCGCTCCATCACCGGCACGCTGCAACTGCCGCTGGCGGCGATCACCCCATTGCGGCAGGGGCAAACCCCGCTGTTCATCCCGCTTGTCCATGTCACGCTGGAGGGGGAAAACCTGCCCGCCGACACCCGCACCTTCGTGATCGGCACGCCGAGCGCAAGCGGAAGGGTGCACCCCATCCCGCTCGATCAGCCGCCGGGCGGGATTGCCGGGCTGGTGGCGCAGCTGATCGCCCCTGCGGCCACCCCCTCGCCTGCCGCCGCTGCCTGACGGGCAGATCGGCCCGCACGCCCTTTGCACCCGCGTGCGCGGCGCGCTAGGGTTGCAGGCATGACCACGCTTCCTGCCTCGCTTGTCACCACTGAGTGGCTGGCCGAACATCTTGGCGCACCCGGCCTTGCGGTGCTCGATGCCTCCTATCACCTGCCCGCCGCCGCGCGCGATGCGCAGGCCGAATTTGCCGCAGCGCATATTCCGGGGGCGCGCTTCCTTGATCTGGCAAGCCTTTACGATGCGGCCTCAAGCGTGCCCTATGCCTTCCCCACGCCCGATCAGCTGGCAACGCGGCTGGCGGCCCTTGGCGTGGGTCCGCAAGATGCGATCGTCATCTATGATGACAGCGCGATCCGCACTTCGGCGCGGGCGTGGTTCGTGCTGACGGCAAGCGGACGGGGCAACGTGGCGATCCTTGACGGGGGGCTTGGCAAGTGGCGCGGCGAGGGCCACCCGCTTGAGGGCGGCGTGGCACAGACCGCCCCTGCTGCCCCTGCCGCATTCACCGCCCCCACCCGCGTGCGCACCAAGGCCGATATGCTCGCCAACCTCGAAAGCCGCGCCGCACAGGTGCTCGATGCGCGCGCGGCTGACCGGGTCTATGGCAGCGGTATCGATCCGGTCCACGGCGGCCAGAACGGACGGATTCCGGGGGCGAAGAACCTGCCTTTCAATGCTGTCTTCCGGGATGACGGCACCTATCACTCGCCCGAAACCTTGCGCGCCCTGTTCTTGGCTGCGGGCATTGATCTGGCCCAGCCGATCACCGCATCCTGCGGCAGCGGGGTTACCGCCAGCGTGCTGCTGTTCGCGCTGCATCTGGTGGGGGTGGATGCGGCCGCGCTTTATGATGGCAGCTGGAGCGAATGGGGCGCTGATCCCGATACCCCCAAGCAGCAGGGCCCGGACGCATGAGCGGCGGCGGCGATGAAAGCCATCTGAAGCCTGCCACGCGCATCGTGCGCGGGGGGCGGCGCCGCGAATGGACCGGGCCGGTGGTCAACCCGCCGGTGTGGCGCGCATCGACCCATCTTTACGATACCGACGCCGACCGGCAGGCAGCGGGCGGCAATAATGCCGACGGGCAGTTCTTCTATGGCAGGCGCGGCGCGCCCACCCAATGGGCGCTGGCCGACGCGCTGACCGCGATCGAGCCGGGCGCTTACGGCACGGTGCTCTACCCCAGCGGCGTGGCGGCGATTGCAGGCGTGATGCTCGCCGTGCTCAAGCCCGGCGATCTCCTGCTGATGAGCGACAATGCCTATGACCCCACCCGCAGCATGGCCACCGGCCTGCTGGCGCGGATGGGCATTGCGACCGAGTTCTTCGATCCGGCCGATACAGATGCCTATGCCGCGCTGCTCGATGAAGGGGCCAAGGCAGTGTGGCTGGAAGCGCCGGGCAGCCTCACCTTCGAGATGACCGATGTCCCGGTGCTCACCAGCCTTGCGCGCCAGCGCGGGGCGACCGTGATGATCGACAACACCTGGGCAAGCCCGCTGGGCTTTGCCGCGCTCGAACATGGCTGCGACATCGTGATGATGAGCCTGTCGAAGCACGTCGGCGGCCATTCCGATCTGATGATGGGCAGCGCGAGTGCGGGCAAGCGGTGGTATGCGGCGCTGCGCCGCGTGGGCCAGGAACTGGGGCAGGTGGTCTCGCCCGATGATGCCGCGCTCGCAGCCCGGGGCCTGCGCACCATGGGCGTGAGGCTGGAGGCACAGACCCGCAGCGCGCTGAGGGTGGCCGAATGGCTGGAAGCGCAGCCGCAGGTTGCCCGCGTGCTGTGCCCGCTGCTGCCCTCGCACCCCGGCCATGCGCTGTGGAAGCGCGATTTCACCGGGGGCTGCGGATTGTTTTCCTTCGTGCTGGCAAGCGATGATCCGGCCGCCTCGGCGCGGGTGGCGGACGCGCTGAGGCTGTTCGGGATCGGCTATAGCTGGGGCGGGTATGAAAGCCTTGCCCTGCCGATTGCCCCGCGCTCCTATCGCAGCGTGATGCCCTGCCCCACAGGCGGAGCGCCCGCGCTGCGCCTGTCGATCGGGCTGGAAGACCCGGAGGATCTGATCGCTGATCTGGCCGAAGCCTTGACGCAGGTATAGCTGGGCTTCACCCCTGCCAATCCATTCTCGCTGGCGCCTGTTCGCGCGCTCGCCCATGTGCGCTGTCATGCAAAAGAGTGGCACCATATTTCTTGTCGGCGCAGGGCCGGGTCCGGTGGACCTGTTGACCCTGCGCGCCGCCCGCCTCATTTCCGAGGCGCGGGTAATCGTTCATGACGGGCTGATCGGCCCCGATATTCTCGGCCTTGCGCGCAGCGATGCCCGCCTGATCTCGGTCGCCAAGCAGCGCGCCCGCCACACCCTGCCGCAGGAGGGCATCAACGCGCTTTTGATCCGTGAGGCGTTGCAGGGCCATGATGTGGTGCGGCTGAAGGGCGGCGATCCCTTCATCTTCGGGCGCGGCGGCGAAGAAGCCGAAGCCGCACGCGCTGCGGGCGTTGCGGTCGAAGTCGTCCCCGGCATCAGCGCCGCGCAGGGCGCAGGCGCAGCGGCACAGATCGCGCTCACCCACCGCGATGCCTCCAGCATCGTCAGCTTTGTCGCCGGTCAATGCAAAGGCCTGTCGGAACAGAACTGGTCGGGCCTTGCCGGCAAGGGCCGCACGCTGGTGATCTACATGGGCGTCTCGACCGCCGCGCAGATTGCCGAAAAGCTGATGGCCGATGGCCTTGCCCCCGATATGCCCGTCGCCGTGATCGAGAACGCCGCACGCCCCGAAATGCGGGTGCTGCGGGGCTTGCTCGCCGCCCTGCCCGATCTGGTCGAGACCCATGCGGTCAAAAGCCCCGCGCTGATCGTGATTGGCGAGGTGACCGCGCGCGAAGATATCGCGGTGGCCGCTTTGGCAAAGGAAGCTGCCCAATGAAAATCCTCACCGGCAATGATCTGCGCACCGGCGCGGTAACGTGGTGGGATGGCTCCAGCTGGTCGCTCCACGTCAATGATGCCGTGGACGTGGGTGAGGACGCAGAGGAAATCCTCGCCCGCGAAGTCGCCGCCCGCCGCGTCAACGTGCCCTATGCCATTGCGGCAACCCGCACCATCGACGGCGTGCGCCCCGCTCATATCAAGGACCGCATCCGCGCCCTTGGCCCCACGGTGCGCCCCGATCTGACGCTCAAGCCCCAAGACCCCCAAGCCATCGACTGGGTGATCTGACATGTACCGTTACGATTCATACGATCAGGCCATGGTCGATGCCCGCGTCGCCGAATTCCGCGATCAGGCCCGCCGCCGCCTCGAAGGCAAGCTGACCGAAGACCAGTTCAAGCCGCTGCGGCTGATGAACGGGCTCTACCTGCAACTCCACGCCTATATGCTGCGCGTTGCCATTCCCTATGGCACGCTCGATGCGCGCCAGATGGAGATGCTGGCCGACATCGCCGACAAGTATGACCGCGGCTACGGGCACTTCACCACCCGGCAGAACATCCAGTACAACTGGATCAAACTGGAAGACTGCGCCGATGCGCTGGCCGACCTTGCGACGGTCGAGATGCACGCAATCCAGACCAGCGGCAATTGCATCCGCAACATCTCCTCCGATCACTTCGCGGGCGCTGCTGCTGATGAAGTGGTCGACCCCCGCCCCTATGCCGAGTTGATGCGCCAGTGGTCGAGCTTCCACCCGGAGTTCACCTATCTGCCGCGCAAGTTCAAGATCGCGGTGATCGCCAGCGAAAAGGACCGCGCGGCGATGCGCCTGCACGATATCGGCGTGCGGATCGTGAAGAACGACGCGGGCGAAGTGGGCGCCCAGTTCTATGCGGGCGGCGGCATGGGCCGCACGCCAATGATCGCCCCGCTGATCCGCGACTTTGTACCGATCGACCAGTTCATCACCTATGCCGAGGCCTGCCTTCGGGTCTACAACCGCTACGGTCGGCGCGACAACAAGTACAAGGCGCGCATCAAGATCCTCGTCCATGAGTTGGGCGCAGGCGAATATATCCGGCAGGTGGAGGAGGAGTTTGCGCACCTGCTGAGCGTTGGGGTGGAGCCGCCGACCGCCGAACTCGAACGCATCAAGGCACATTTCGAGCTGCCCGAACCCTTGCGTCTCCCCGGCCAGGGAGCCGGGACCCCGCTGCCTTCTGGCGGCGCGGCAGAAAGCGGGGCCCCGGGTCAAGCCCGGGGAGGCGCTTTTGATCAGTGGGTCAAGCGCAACACCCACCCCCACCGCCACCCGGAGTACGTCTCTGCCGTCATCAGCCTCAAGCCCGCAGGCGGAATCCCCGGCGATGCCACATCGGATCAGATGCGCGTCGTCGCGCGGCTGGCGCGCGAATACTCCTTCGATGAGCTGCGGGTGATGCACACCCAGAACCTGCTGCTGCCACATGTGGCCATCACTGACCTTCCGGCGGTTTATGCCGCGCTCGATGAAGCAGGCCTTGGCGCGGCCAACATGGACACGATCGAGGACATCATCGCCTGCCCCGGCCTTGATTACTGCAGCCTCGCCAACGCCCGCTCGATCCCGCTCGCCCAGCGCATTTCGGAACGCTTTGCGCAAACCGGGCGCACCAGCCAGGTGGGCGAATTGAAGCTGAAAATCTCCGGCTGCATCAATGCCTGCGGGCACCACCATGCGGGCCACATCGGCATCCTTGGCGTCGACAAGAAGGGGGTGGAAAATTACCAGCTCTCATTGGGCGGCAGCGAGGCCGAGGACGTGGCGCTGGCCAAGATCACCGGCCCCGGCTTTGACGAGGACGGCG
Source organism: Porphyrobacter sp. (assembly GCA_018991295.1). Lineage (GTDB taxonomy): Bacteria > Pseudomonadota > Alphaproteobacteria > Sphingomonadales > Sphingomonadaceae > Erythrobacter. The sequence continues at coordinate 18,439 of JAGKSZ010000023.1, forward strand.
TGATCGCGGCTGTCGAGAAGGTCACCGACGTCTATCTCGCCAGCCGCACCGCAGGCGAACGCTTCCTCGATACCTACCGCCGCATCGGCATGGAGCCGTTCAAGGAGGCGCTTTATGGTTGAGCTGTTTCACCCCTCCCGCGCGCGGGAGGGGCAGCGAGACTTGGTCGCAAAGCGGCCTTGTCGCAGCGGGGTGGGCCTGCGCTGCCTTTCCCACCCCCAACCCCACCCGCAAGCGGGAGAGGAGTCATGAGCCAGAACCTCGGCACTTCGCCCGACGAGGTGCAGTTCCGCTTCCGCGATGACGAACCGGTCGATCACGGCACGGTGACGGTCGATTCCGCGCTTGAACAGACCAACGCCGCCGCCGTGCGGATCGAGCCGGGCGATGATGCGAGGGCCTTGCTGCCCTTCCTTGATCGCCTCGCGCTGATCGAAGTCAACTTCCCCGGCTTTGGCGACGGGCGCGGCTATTCCGCCGCCCGCATCCTGCGCGAGGCAGGCTATGCCGGCGAGCTGCGCGCGGTCGGCGATGTGCTGATCGACCAGCTTTCGCACATGCGCCGCTGCGGTTTCGACAGCTTCGCCCCCGACAAGCGCCTCGACGAGGAGGACGCCGCGCGCGCCTTCGCGACGTGGGAGAATGTCTACCAGCGCGCGGCAGATGCCCGCCGCACGATCCCGGAGAAGCGCCATGAAGCCTGAACTCGGCCTCGCCCATGAGGGGCACACCCGCGACACGCTCGACCTCGCCCCGCGCTTTACCGAGCATGATGCGGTGCGGCTGAATCGCATGTTCCGCGGCAGCTCGACGCAGGAAATGCTGGAAGCGGTGATCCGCGACAATCTGGCGGGCGATCTCACAGTGGTCTCCAGCTTCGGCGCGGAGAGCGCGGTGCTGCTGCATCTGGTCGCCAGCGTTGATCCCAAAGTGCCGGTGCTGTTCCTCGACACCGGCAAGCACTTCCCCGAAACGCTGGCCTATCGCGATGAACTGGTGGCGCGGCTCGGTCTCAATCTGGTGGTGCTGACCCCCGACGCTGACGACCTCAACAAGCGGGACGAAACGGGCCTCAGATGGTCCTATGATCCCGATGGCTGCTGCGAGATCCGCAAGGTGCGACCGCTGGAAAAGGCGCTGGCGGGGTATGATGCAAGCTTCACGGGGCGCAAGGCGTTTCAGGCCAAGACCCGCGCCAATCTGCCGCGCTTCGAAGTGGATACTTCGGACGCGCAGGGCCGCCTCAAGATCAACCCGCTGATCGATTGGGACGCGGGCCAGATCGAAGGCTATTTCATCCAGCATGACCTGCCGCGCCACCCGCTGATTGCAGCTGGATACCCCTCGATCGGCTGCTCGCCCTGCACCTCGCAGGTCGCGCCGGGTGAAGACCCGCGCTCAGGCCGGTGGAAGGGTTGGGACAAGACCGAATGCGGCATCCACAAGCCGGGTGAGGAACCGTTTTTGTGATGGCGTTGCGGCGCGATTAGGCTTGCTTTCCTACCTGCCCACGGCATGATCTGCCCCAGTATTCATGCGGGGGCGGACATGAACTGGGTTGATGACATCAAGAAAACGAAAATCAGGGACTTGGAGGTATTCTCCAAGACAGGCACTGTCACCAAGGTCGATACACGAACGTCAACATCCGTAAGCGGAAACAGCACATTTGTATCGTCATCCACGACACATATGACTGATTTTCTGATTGAAACTGGCCCAAACAAGGAAATTTCGGTTCAGGCGAGCGCCAATATCGTTGCCCGCGAAGGGCACGTTCTGACGGTTTTCTATCTCTGCCGTGCTGGCACGGATCGCGGAAACAGCATCGCCTACTTTAACCACAACACCGAAAGACTGGTGTTCGATTACACAGTCAGTGGGTCAGCCGATGGGCATTATCGCCCCGACCTGAATGGCGGCGGGGTAGTCGTCGAAGGATGTCTGGCGCTGATAATTGCTCTCGTCGCGACAGCCATGGGCGTGGGTGCAATTGGCTGGGTGCTGGGGGTGCTGACGCCAATCGTGCTGTTCGGCATGATATTCGCCGTAGCATTGGTGATGCTACGCAAATATGCGTTTCAGGGGCCGCGAAAGCGCGTGGACCACATCAGGCAACTGGTCGAAGTCGAACTTGCGATTGCAAAGGCGAAGCAGACGGGACGCTGATCCTTTCTCGCTCTGAGCCCGGCGTGCCGTTCAAACCCACCCCTCGCGCTTGTACCATTCGGCGGTCGCCTTCAGCCCTTCCTCGCCGCCGATCTTCGGCTGCCACAGGCCCGGCGGGGGCTTGCGGTCGAAGCGGGCGACCCAGTTGGGGTGGCACATATAGCCCACCCGGTCGGCGGTGAGTTTCGCCCGGTCGCCCCGCGCCAAGCGGTCGGCGGCGGCGGCGGCTTCGAGCACGGCGCGGGGCAGGTGCGGGGCGAACACCACAGGCCGCCCCATCGCACGGCCGATGGCGGCAGCCAGTTCCTTGTGGCTCCACCCGCCTTCGCGGCCATCGTCGGGTTCGTAAACCTGCTTCTTCGTCGCCGCCGCGTTGCTGGCCGCCAATGCGACCAGCAGCCCCGCCAGATCATCGGCGTGGATGATCGAAGTCGCGCCCCCCGGCGGCAGCGGCACCACGCCCCATTTTGCGGCGCGAAACAGATCGAGCATGTCGATATCGCGGGGGCCGTAAACGGCAGGCGGGCGCACCGTCGTCCAGTCCAGCCCCGATGCCTCAACCAGCGCCTCGGCCTTGGCCTTGGACGCGCCATAGCGCGACAGTTCCGGCTTGCGGGCGGAGAGCGAGGAGACGAACACCAGCCGCGCCGCCCCCGCCGCCTGCATCGCGGCCAGCACATTGGCGGTGCCGGTGACGTTGGCAATGTCGAATTCGGCAGGGTCAGGCGTGTTGGGGAGCCCCGCCACATGCCCCACCGCATCCGCCCCCGCCACCAGCGCAGCGAGCGCCGCAGTATCGCCCAGATCACCGCGCACCCATTCCACGCCTGCGCGCTCGGGCTGTTCGCGGCGCGCAAGGGCGCGGACCTTATGGCCCTGCGCCAAGGCTTCGTTCAGCACCGCAGAGCCGACAAAACCGGTCGCGCCGGTTATCGCCAAAAGGCTCACAGCAGCACCATATGATCGCGGTGGATCACGCAGGAGCGCGGGGCATAGCCCAGCCGTTCGGCCTGATCCTCGGCGCGGCGCCCTGCGATCAGCTGCATTTCGGCGGCGTCATATTCCGCAAGGCCCTGCGCCAGCCGCTCACCCTTAAGGCTCAGCACGCTGACCAGATCGCCGCGCCGGAAGGTGCCCGATACGCCCACAACGCCTGCCGCCAGCAGGCTCGCTCCGCCGCGCAGCGCCTCGGCGCAGCCCTTGTCCACCCGCAATTCGCCCGCAGGGGCCAGCCGTCCGCCCAGCCACGCCTTGCGCGCACTGTCTGCGCGCACCGGGAGGAACAGCGTCCCTGTCCCTTTCGCCAAGGCGTGCGCAATCGGCGCATCGTGGGTGCCATTGAGGATGCCAAGCGCAATCCCGGCCCGCGTTGCAATCTGCGCGGCTTGCAGCTTGGAGACCATCCCGCCCGAGCCCAGCCCTGAGGATGATGCCCCGCTCGCCATCGCCATGATTTCGGGCGTCACGGCGTCCACCACCGGGATCAGCGCCGCGCCTGCCTCTCGCGGGTCGCGGTCGTAAAGGCCGTCCACATCTGATAGCAGCAGCACCACATCGGCATTGGCCGCCTGCGCGACGCGGGCGGCCAGCCGGTCATTATCGCCGAAGCGGATTTCCTCGGTGGCGACAGAATCGTTTTCGTTGATGACCGGGATCACGCCTGCCTCCAGCAGCCGGTCCAATGTGGCAGCAGCGTTCAGATAGCGCCGCCGGTCTTCAAGATCGCCCAGTGTCAGCAGCATTTGTGCAGCGGTAATGGCGTGCTGGCCAAGCGCACGGCTCCACAGGTCCGCCAGCGCAATCTGCCCGACCGCTGCTGCTGCCTGCGCATCGGCAAGGCTCCCGCGACCACCCTTGGGCAAGGCCAGCCGCGCCGCGCCCAGCGCAATCGCGCCCGAGCTGACCACGATCACCTGCGCGCCGCTGCGCTGCAAACTGGCCAGATCGCCCGCCATTTGCGTCAGCCACGCCTCCCGCGCCTGCCCGCCACCAACCAGCAGCGCCGATCCGATCTTCACCACAATCCGCCGGGCGGAGGTAATGTCAGCAAGCCGTGTCAGCATGGCCGGGTTAGAGGGGCGACCAGGCCGGCGCGTCGTTATCGTCCTCGACCTCCACCGCCTTGGTCTCGGTCGCGGTACGATCCGGCAGGTAGGCGAGCACCGCGTCGAGCAGTTCGGGTATGCCCGCACCCGTCGCGCCCGACACCGCAAACACCTTGTCCGCGCCCGCTTCCAGCAGCTCTGCGCGGTAGGCCTCCACCAGTTCGGCATCGGCAAGGTCGAGCTTGTTCAGCACCACCAGCCGGGGCTTTTCATCAAGGCGCGTGTGTTCCTTGTCGCCGTATGCGGCCAGTTCCTCCTCGACGATGCGCATCGCCTCGGCAGGGTCGGCATCCTTGGTGCCGGTAATGTCGATGAGGTGGATCAGCACCCGGCAACGCTCGATATGGCCAAGGAAGCGGT
>JAGKSZ010000024.1 GCA_018991295.1 Porphyrobacter sp.
TCTATGGCGTGATCAACTGGAAGGAAATGGCCGACCAGCTGACCGCCGATGAACTGCTGCTCGAAATCGATCAGGCGCTTGAACTGGGCGGCGATCTGGAGCTGGCCGACGAGCCTGCGTTGCGCGCCGCCGATCCGGTCACCGACTGGGCAGATTCGCCCGCGCATGAACAGGCCCCGGCAGAAGCCGTGCCGAGCTATAACGATTTTGCCGAAGATTTCACCCTGCCCGAGCAAGGCGGCGGTCTGCCCGATTTCAGCCAATATGGCCTTGAGGGTGATGACGAGGAATATGACGAGGACGAAGGCGAGGGCGATCTGCCCGGCTACAACTTCGCTTCGCTGGCAGATTACATCGAGGCCCCGGCCAAGAAGGCGATCGACCTTACCGCCTTCGAGCCGCTGCCGCTGGACGAGGAAGATGAGGCCGCCGATTACGGCTTCGATCACCCGCACGAACCCGGTTACGACGACGCGCCTGAGCCCCAACCCGAGCTCCAACCCGAACCTGTTCCCATGTTCGGCCTTACCGATGCCGTCGGCGCGGCCGAACCCGAAGAGGTCGCCGTCCTTTCTGCCGAACTGCCGGAGGATGCAGGGCTTTACGATTGCCTTGCCGTCGCACGCGAACTGGCGCGGGCTGCCGATACCACTGAAGATCGCAGCCGCACCGCGCTTTATGCCGCCGTCAGCCGCGCCTATGACTTCTCGCTCGCCGCGCAGGCCGAGCCCGAGGAATATGCCGAACTGATCGCGGACAGCGGCCTCACCGTGCAGGACCGCGCACCGATGACCCCGGTGGTCAAGCTGGTGTTCGGCCATGATTACGACAAGACGCGTCTCACGGAATATGCCGCCGTCCTGACCCACGCGCACCGGCTGAAGCTGGACCGCGGGAGCCTTGCGGGTTTCCTTGCCGAGACCGAGGGCGGGGTGAAGGCTGTGGTCAAGGCCGAACGCCGCCTGCGCCGCGAGGAGCAGGGCAAGCCGGTCGAGGATGCATCGGCCGTGCGCGAGGCGCTGGCTGCGCAATTGCGCGCGCTGGAGGCGATCAGCCTTGAGGAACTGGACGGCGCTGGCCCCGAATTCGCGCTGGTGCTGATCCGCCGCGACGAGATCGGCTGCGCGGAAATTCTGGCGGAACTGCCCGAGGACGTCGCCCAGATCGAACGCGCCGCAAGGAAGCTGGTGGGGTAAGCTCTCGGTCGCGCTGACGCGCGAGGCAGAGCGGGCGGTCTGCGCCACCAAAGGTGGCACACAAACAAGCCCACCCGCCTTCACATTGCGTTCAGGCGCACTTCGCGTAGTGTTGCAGCGATGCGCGCTCGTTCCAACCCACTCGCCTTCTGCCTTGCGCTGCTGGCGAGCCTGCTGTTCGCTGGCCAGCCGGTGCTGGCGCAATCGATCCTGCGCGATGCCGAAACCGAACAATTCCTGCGCGATCTGGCCGCACCTCTGATCGAGGCGAGCGAGCTGGAGCCCGGCAATGTCGAGCTGGTGCTGATCAATGACAATTCGATCAATGCCTTCGTGGCTGGCGGGCAGGTTATCTATGTCCACACCGGGCTGCTGAACGCGGCGGAAACCGCCAATGAGGTGCAGGGCGTGCTGGCGCATGAACTGGGCCACATCACCGCCGGGCACGTGGTGCGCTTCAATGAACGCACCAAGGCGGCCAATGGCATCTCGATCCTGTCGCTGCTGCTGGGCGTGGGCGCGGCGCTTGCCGGGGCGGGCGAGGCGGGGATGGGGATTATCGCTGCAGGCCAGCAGGCTGCGCTGGGCACCTTCCTTGCCTTCAACCGCAATCAGGAAGCTGCCACCGATCTTGCCGGTGCGCGCTATCTTTCGGGCGCGGGGATCAGCGGCAAGGGCATGATCGCCTTCTTCGAACGGCTGCGCGGCAACGAGATTCGCGCCGGTTACAGTCAGGCTGATGAATCCGCCTATGGCCGCACCCACCCGCTGACCGGTGACCGGATTCAGGTGCTGCGCGATCTGCTGGCGCAGGACCGCGCCTGGAACGCCGTGCCCGATCCCGATTTGCAGGAGCGCCTGGTGCGCGTGCGCGCCAAGCTTTACGGCTATCTCAATCAACCCGCCCGCACGCTGGCCAATTACCCTGCGCGCGATACCAGCATCGCGGCGCATTACGCCCGCGCCTATGCCTATCACAAGGATGCCCGCGTCGATCTTGCGCTGGCCGAGGCCGATGCCCTGCTGGAACGTGAGCCGGACAATCCGTGGTTCCTTGAACTCAAGGGACAGGTGCTGCTGGAATCCGGGCGCCCCCGCGATGCGCTGGTTCCGCTGCGCCGCGCGACCGAACTGACCCGCGCCCATCCGCTGATTGCCGGGATGCTCGGCCATGCGCTGATCGCCACCGAGGACAAGGCCAATTTTGCCGAGGCCGAAAACGTGCTGCGCGCATCAGTGCAGCGCGATCGCTACAACCCCTTTGCCTGGTATCAGCTGGGCGTCGTCTATGAAGCACGCGGCGATATCCCGCGCGCGCGGCTGGCAAGCGCGGAACAGCAGGTGATGAACCGCCTCTATCCGCAGGCGCTCGCCAATGCGCAGGCGGCCGAGGCCTACCTGCCCTATGGTTCGGCCGACTGGATCCGTGCGCAGGATGTCGCGCTGGAAGCGCGCGCCGAACTGGAACGCGTCAAGAACCGGCGCTAAGGCTGGTTGGATCGTGCCTCCCTTGCTTACGGAAACCCGATGTCCGACGCTGCTTCTTCGCCCCTGCGCCATACCCTGCTGACCGCCCTGCTGGCGCTGGTGTTCGGCTTTCTCGGCGCGGCAGCGTGGTCATGGTCGGGCCTTGCCGACAACCGCACCCGCAGCTTTCTGATCGGCAATCCCGATCTGCTGCCGCAGATGGCGCAGGCTTACGAGGAACAGGAGGCGGGCAAGCGGCTGGCGCAGATGGGGCCTGCCGTGTTCGAGGAGTTTCCCGGCGTCGTGCTCGGCAATCCCAAGGGCAGCCGCGTGCTGGTGGAGTTCACCGATTACAATTGCCCCTATTGCGAGGCGAGCCTCAAGGACGTGAACCGTCTGATCGCCGAGGACCCCGATCTGAAGGTGGTGATCCGCGAATGGCCGATTTTCGAAGGCTCGGACGCGGTCTCGCGCATGGCGCTCGCGGCCGGTTTGCAGGGCAAGTATCGCGCCTTTCACGATGCGATGTTTGCCAGCGGCGATGTGGAGGCAGCGGCAAAGGCGGCAGGGCTGGATATGGAGCGGGCGCAGCGCGATGCCGCCTCCGAGGCGGTCAGCACCGAAATCGCGCGCAACCTTGAACACGCCCGCGCGCTGGGTTTCACCGGCACTCCGGCATGGATCGCAGGCAAGAAGCCGTTTGGCGGTGCGGTGGGCTATGACAAGCTCAGGGAAGCGATTGCCGAGGCCGCAGCCGACAAGGCTGGCTGAGGGCGGGCTGAGGGCGGGCTGAGGGGGCAGGCGATGCGTGTTCTTGTGCTGGCCGTGCTGCTTGCAGCCCCCGCCGTTGCTCTGGCCATGCAGGCCGCGCCCGAGGCGCCGCCGCAGATTGATTACGCTGCCGAACGCGCGGCGATTGCCCGCTATCAGGACGCCAACCAGCGCCTTCAGGATGCCGGCTGGCGGCTGGCCCGCGCCAATGCGCCGTTCTGCAAGGAGGTGGTGCCGGGGATCGGGCTGCAACTCCACGATATTGCCAGCTATGGCGGCCCCGCCGTGGCGCGTGCGGCGCTCGGTCTTGCGGGCGATTTCGCCGTGCAGGCCGCCGCTGCCGGTTCGCCCGCCGCGCTTTCGGGCGCCTTTGCGCGCAACCGCGAGATCGCCGCGATTGAAGGCTTCAACCCCAACCAATGGCCCGCCACCCCGCCGATGGACTGGCAGCGCGTCACCCGCGCAGCGGACCATATTGATGCGCAGCTGGCCGCAAAGGGCGGCATCACCTTCACCTTTGCCGATGGCGCGATGGTGCAGGTGGAGCCGGTGCCGGTCTGCGCCACCCGCTTTGATCTTTATGCGGGCGAGGAACGCGCCTTTGCCGATGGGGCGCGGGTGATGTTTGGCGGCAATTCGCCGGGCTTTGGCTATGCCGAACCGGTGTTCACCGCGCTGGTCGCGCATGAACTGGCGCATAATGTGCTGGGCCATGACGCATGGCTCGACCGCCATGGCCGTTCCGACCGCAACGTGCGCCGGATCGAGCGTGAGGCCGACCGGCTGGTGCCCTGGCTGCTGGCCAATGCGGGCTATGATCCCTCGGCGGGCGAGGCGTTCATGCGGCAGTGGGGCAAGCGCCACGATTCCGGGCTCAGGCTGCGCCGCACCCATGATGGCTGGGACGAACGCGCTGCCAATATGGCCGCCGAAGTCCCGCAGGTGCGCGCTCTGATGGCCGCCGAGGGCAAGGCCGATTGGCCTGCGCATTTCCGGCGCGAGATCGATGTGGCTCTGCGATAGCGCGCGGCCTTGCGCCGAATCGTGGCGCGGGCGGGGCGATGTGACCGATTACCCGTGCCCATTGCGACGAAATGAGTTAGACCGGCCCTGATTATGGCAGTGCTCCAGATCCAGGCGGCGCCGTTCTTTGCAAGCAAGAACCGGGCGTTCTGGAACCTCCAGCTGGCAGGCTGGGGCGCGGCTTTCCTGCTGCGCGCCGTTTCGGCCATGGCCAACAAGCAGGAACTCGCCGTGCTGGCGCTGATCCTTGTCACCACCATCACCGGCTTTTCGATCAGCCTGATCCTGTCGGTGATCTACCGCCAGCTGATCCGCCAGCAACCGCTGATCACCTGGGGGCTGACCGCGGTGGTGCTGATTGTCGCGGTGCTGCTGCACGCCTCGATCGATGCCTGGGTGCAAGGGGTCTACACCGGCGGTGGGCGCGACAGCTTTGCACAGCGCCTGATCGGGCTGCTTTACCTGCCGATGACCCTGCTGGGCGGGTGGAGCGCGCTGTATTACGCGATCAATTTCTTCCTTACGGTGGAACAGCAGGCCGATCGGCTCGAACGGCTCGAAGCGCAGGCGACCGCCGCGCAGCTCGCCATGCTGCGCTACCAATTGAACCCGCACTTCCTGTTCAACACCCTGAATTCGATCAGCACGCTGGTGCTCCTGAAGCAGACCGAGCCTGCCAATGCGATGCTCACGCGGCTTTCGGGCTTTCTGCGCCACACCCTGATTGCCGAACCCGGCAGCCAGGTCACGCTGGCGCAGGAGATCGAGACATTGCAGCTCTATCTCGATATCGAACGGATGCGCTTTGAAGAACGCCTGCGCACCCATTTCGAGATCGAGGATGCCGCGCTTCAGGCGCAGCTGCCCGCAATGCTGCTGCAACCGCTGGTCGAAAACGCGATCAAATATGCCGTCAGCCCGCAGGAGGAAGGCGCGCAGATTTCGCTCACCGCGCGCGTGATCGGGGAGCGGCTGCGGCTGATGGTCGAGGATACCGGGCCGGGGGTGGATGACAGCCCCCGCGATTCCGCGCGCGATTCCGCGATGGGCCGCCCTGTTTCCACGGGCGTCGGCCTTGCCAACATCCGCAATCGCCTTGCACAGGCCTATGGCGAGAACCATCTGTTCGAAACAAGATCCGAAGCTGGGGGCGGCTTCACCGTGCTGATCGAAATTCCCTTCACCCCGGCCATCAGAGCCGAGGAAAGGGCAGCACCCGCCGCCGCAGCCGGGACTGCTCCAAGTGGCGGGGGCGACAACATCATCCCCCTCAACAGAACCATCGGAAACACTGCATGACCATCAGAACCATCCTTGTCGATGACGAGAAGCTTGCCATTCAGGGCTTGCAACTGCGCCTTGCGCCGTTCGAGGATGTCGAAATCATCGACACCTGCGCCAACGGGCGTGAGGCGATCCGCAAGATCAAGACCGAAAAGCCCGATCTGGTGTTCCTCGATATCCAGATGCCCGGCTTTGACGGCTTTTCCGTGGTCAAGGGCGTGATGGAGATCGAACCGCCGCTGTTCGTGTTCGTGACCGCCTATGAAGAACACGCGATCCGCGCCTTTGAAGCGAACGCGGTCAATTACCTGATGAAGCCGGTGGACGAACAGAAGCTGGCTGACACCATCGAACGCGTGCGCCAGCGCCTTGCCGAAAAGAAATCGGCCGAGGATGCGGGGCAATTGCTCGATGTGCTGGCCGAAGTCGCCCCCGAACGCGCGGCCGACTTTGTCGAAACCGCAGCGCCTGTCACCGAAAGCGCCGACCGCTTCGAAAAGCTCATCAACGTCAAGGATCGCGGCCAGATCTTCCGCGT
>JAGKSZ010000236.1 GCA_018991295.1 Porphyrobacter sp.
CGCGGTGATCGTCGACAAGACCGGCGATCCCAAATGGAACCCGGCCACGCCCGAAGAGGTCACCGAAGACCTGCTCGATGCGATCTTCGCCCCCCTGCCTGAGGGTGAGGAATGGGCGCCGCTCCCCTAACTAATCCGTCATTCCCGCGGCTGCGGGAATCCAGCTAGGCTTCTGCGCGAAGCTGCAATGTCAGACAGGCCTCTGCCATCGCAGAGACGACGAGGGAAAGCATGACCTACGAAACCATCACCGTCGAAACCGACGCTCGCGGAACCAAAGGCGTCACGCTGCTGACGATCAACCGCCCGCAGGCGCTGAACGCCCTGAACTCGCAAGTTCTGGCCGAGTTGATCGACGCTTTTGCCGCCTATCAGGCCGACAGCTCCCAGCTCTGCGCGATCCTCACCGGCAGCGGCGACAAGGCCTTCGCAGCCGGGGCCGACATCAAGGAAATGAGCGAGAAACCGGCGGCCGATTTCTACCTCGACGATTTCTTCAGCCCCTGGACCAGCGAAATCGTCAAGAAGACCCGCAAGCCGTGGATCGCAGCGGTGAACGGCTTTGCGCTTGGCGGCGGGTGCGAGCTGGCGATGATGGCAGACTTCATCATTGCGTCCGACAAGGCCAAGTTCGGCCAGCCCGAGATCAAGCTGGGCGTGGCCCCCGGCATGGGCGGTTCGCAGCGGCTGACGCGGGCGATCGGCAAGTCCAAGTCGATGGAAATGTGCCTTACCGGGCGGATGATGGGTGCCGAAGAGGCCGAGCGCAGCAACCTTGTGGCGCGCGTGGTGCCGCATGAGGAGCTGATCGCGGAAGCCTTGAAGACCGCAGCGACCATCGCCGCCATGCCGCCAATGGCGACTATCGCCAACAAGGAGATGGTCAATTCGGCCTTCGAAATGACGCTGGATCAGGGCCTGATCGTCGAACGCCGGATCTTCCAGATCCTGACCGCGTCCGAAGACAAGGCGGAAGGCATGGCCGCCTTCATCGAAAAACGCGAAGGGCAGTGGAAGGGGCGCTAGGCTCTTGTGAACATCCCCGCTGGCTTTTTTGAGGGATCAGCAGCCTTGTTCCTCGCTGTGGGCGCATTGATTGGCTGGTTTTCGCGGATGCACCTTTTATTTGGCGCGAGCCTTGTCACTTTTGCCGTGTTTGGCGGGCTGCTTGTGCTTGCCTTTGCCACCGAACCAGTCAGTTCCCTTGACGGGATTTTGGTCGCGCTGCTGGGGCTGTATGCGCTGTTTTGTGGCGTGACGAGCCTGACGGGATCGGGCGCGGCGCGGTTTTTGAAAAAGCGGAGAGAGACATGAAAATCGCCTTTATCGGTCTCGGCAATATGGGCGGCGGGATGGCCGCGAACCTTGTGAAGGCGGGCCACGAGGTGCGCGCTTTCGACCTTTCGGAAGCCGCACTTGCTGCCGCGCGCGAGGCGGGGTGCACGACCTTCTCAACCGCCAAGGAAGCCTGCGCCGGGGCCGAGGCGGTCGTCTCGATGCTGCCCAACGGCGCTATCGTCAAACAGGTCTATTGGGACGATGTGATCGGCCACGCGCCGGAAGGCGCGATCATGCTCGATTGCTCCACCATCGATGTCGCCACCGCACGCGAAGTGATCGAAGTTACCGAAGCCCACGGCTACCAGATGGTCGATGCGCCCGTCTCTGGCGGGATTGCGGCGGCGGCGGGCGGGACCCTGACCTTCATGGTCGGCGGCTCTGACGAAGCCTTTGCCCGCGCCCAGCCGATCCTTGCTGCCATGGGCAAGGCGGTGATCCATGCAGGCGGCCCGGGCACAGGCCAAGCAGCCAAGATCTGCAACAACATGCTGCTGGCGATCCACATGATCGGCACTTGCGAGGCCTTTGCCATGGCGCAGAAGCTGGGGCTGGACCCGCAGACCTTTTACGATATCTCCAGCGTCTCATCCGGCCAGTGCTGGTCGATGACGAGCTATTGCCCGGTGCCCGGCGTCGGGCCCACAACGCCCGCTGACAACGACTATCAGGGCGGGTTTGCTGCCGGGTTGATGCTCAAGGATCTCAGGCTGGCGATGGAAGCGGCGGCCGGGGCAGGCGCCAAGGTCGAACTGGGCGAACACGCCCGTGCGATCTACGAAGCCTTCGCGGCCGAAAACGCCGCCACGGACTTTTCGGGCATCATCCGCACGCTTTGACGCCTGGCCTCAGGACGGGCAGCGCCGCGCCATCACCGGGGCGAGCCCGGCCGCGGCTGTGCCATCCCGCCGGCTTACGCCTTCGGCCACCATCCTGAGCGTTCCGCAATCAAAGCGCGCCCCGCGCTCAGCGGCCATCGCCACAACTTCGGCAAAGGCATCTGCAGGCATGACCCGCGCCCCGCGCTGAAGGAACAATTCGTGCCAGCGGTCGGCACCGGCAATGATCCCGGCAAGGGTTTTGCGTCCTTCGCCGCCCGGCTCACCCAGTACCTTGAGGCCAAGTTCAGTGAGGAGCGCATCGGGTGTCTCCTCGCGCCGGAACAGCGCGCCATAACGGCGTGCAGCCTCGGCCTTGTCCCCGGCTTCAAGCGCAAGCCTCAGCACGGTTTCCTGCGCGACCGGATCGCGCCAGCCGCGCTGGGCTGCGATCTGGATCGAAAAACCGGCCTTTTCGGTCTGGCCGGCCTTGGCCTGGGCGGCGGCAAGCAAGGTGAGGTTTTCGGCCGGCAGCGGGCGGCTACGGACCAGTTCTTCGGCAGCGGCCAGAGCCACCGGCGTATCACCGGCCTGCACGGCTGTGGCGGCGATCTGCGCCTGCGCGTAGGAGCGGAACGCCTCGGGCACCAGCGGGGCGAGCGCGGGCGAAGAGTCAGCCGCGCGGTCCAGCTGCAAACCGGTGGTAACCGCGCCAACCCCGATCAGCGTTGCAATCCAGATTATGCGCCCGATCATATGCGCCTCCCGCGGCTTTCGGTGGCACTGCGCGCCAGCAACAGCAGGGCGAAGGCGGCAAAGGCCAGGATGGTCTGGTTGCGCAAGGGATAGTCGGTGATCGATTGCAACGCGATGGCAAGAAGGAAAGCACCGCCTGACCAGCCGATCCATGCCTCCTTGTCGGCGCGGCGCGCGTTCCAGGCGAGGAAGGCGATAAGCACCAGCCACAGTCCCGCCAGCACGATCCCGGGCACACCTGCTTCGATGGCGACTTCAATATAATCATTGTGCGCCCGCCCTGCGGTGCGCCGCGTGAGGTTTTCGAGCGCTTCGTCGATCTGGAAAACCTCATCGAAATTGCCCATGCCAGCGCCCAACGGCCAATAGCGTTCGGCAGCGTAGCCTGCATCTTCCCAGATGTAGCGGCGCGGATCGTTCTTTGCCTCGAACCGTTCCAGCGTCTCGCCCACGCGGCTTGGTGCTGTGGCAAGGATGCCGCCCACAGCCACCACGCCCAGCACCGTCGCCACAAGGGCAATGGTCACCGGGGTCATGCCGCGCTTGCGGCCGCGGGTCGGCACGCGCTGGGCCAGCGCCCATCCCCAGCCGCGCAAGGCGCCCAGCCCGAGCGGGATCATCGCCAGCACAAGGCCGGTGCGCGACTTGGTGAGCACGATGGCCACGGCCAGCAACAGGCCCAGCGCCAGTCGCACCGGCACCACCGCCGGATGTGGCCGCGGCGCGGGGAGCAGGCAGACGAGCGTCAGGGCAAATCCCAGCAGGATCGCAGTCGAGTTGCGGTTGGCAAAGGTGCCGACCAGAAACGCCCCCGGTTCGCGCACGCCATACAGCGTCAGGTTGTCGCCCGCCGGATTGAGCTGCACCACCCCCATAAGGGTAGTGACGATCCCGAGCCCGACCACCATCCAGCCGATCATGACCAGATGGCGCGCGGGCGCGGACCAGCCGATCATCAGCACGGCAAGCGGCGTGATCAGCGCGCTCAGCGCCAGCAGGGTGCGCTGTGGGTTGACGCTCCAGCTCGTCCAGCCGGTGCCTCCCGTGGCCTGAAAGGATCGTGCCGCAAGATCGTGGCCGGGCAGCCCGGCCCAGACCGATTCGGGCAGGGGAATGACCTGCGCCAGCGGCAGTGCCAGCGTGGCCAGAATGAGCAACCTCAGGCTGAGCGGCGAATCGGTCCAGAACCGACGTGCCGGTGCGGGGTTCATCGCGAGCCCGGCCAGTGCCGCAAGTTGCACGGCAAGGTTGGCGAGCGCAAACCGGCTGCCGCCGCCACCAAAGGCAAAGGCGATCAGGAGCAGTGCGAGCAGCGCGATGAGCGGGGTGCGGTCAGCCGCGGTTCTGTTCACGACGAGGCCTCGATCAATCGGGGCGCCGGGCGATTGTGATCGGCCCGGCAGCGTTTGGACGGCGCAAAAAGAAAACGCCCGGAGCGAACACCGGGCGTTTTCATGTGTCTGGAAATCAGATCAAATTTTTGCCGCAATCAGGTGCCGGGCGACTGGCCCTTGTCCTTGTTGTTGGCGGCAACGATGATGCCGGCGATGATTGCGCCACCGGCGGCAATCGCGAGAACGATGCTCGAGCCTTCACCATCGCGCTCACCAGCAGCGGTGCGGCCGGCGCCCGGGTTGCTCAGCGCGAACATCGAGCCGCTGTCACCAGCGCGGGTCGCAGCCTGCGCGGCAATCGGAGCGATCACGAGGCTGGCAGCGCCAGCAGCGAGCATCAGGCGGGAAGCAATCTTCATGGTCCAAATCCCCAGTTCACATAATCTTCGAAGCAGTCCGTAGTGCAATGCAGCATGCTTGGCAAGCCGCTATGGCATTTTTTGGTAAAGATCGTGTTGCGAAACAACACCTGACCGCGCCTCAAAGATCACTGATCTTACCTGCAATTCCGTTTAGCGCGGCATAGCGCGAGATGTCTCCCCCGGTGATGATCCGTTCGCCGCGCACCAGCCACGCATGAGCGCCGAATGGCCCGTCTTCCGGCCGTTCAACCCCGATTCGCAGCTCGCTGGCCATGCCCAGCTCGGCCAGCCATTCCTGTGCGGCGATGGCCTGGATCATGCAATCGCTGCGCCACGGCAGCCGCTTGGCGAGGCGCGCGATAACGAAGCCGATTCGGTCAGCAAGCAGCTCGTCGGCATGCTCCGGACCTTTGTCTGCCCGCGCTGCGGCGGCATTGCGCTGCGGCAATTCGCGCGCTTCGAGCCGCGAAAACGCCAGCCGCGCAGCGATCAGGCGAACAAAGGCCTTCAGCGTCAGTGGCACCGCCCAGCCGGCATCCTTCAGCCGCAGGGCCTTGCCCGTATCGGGGACCGGGGATGATTGCGCGGGGGGCATGGCTTGCCTAATGCACAGGCCTGCGGGAAATTCCAAGCCGCTCGGGGGTGCCGATGCTCGATGATGCCTTGAAAACGAAGCTGCGTGATCCTGCCTACCTCGATTGGCATCTGGCTGCCGTGCGATCGACCCATGTGATCGGCCGGGCGGACTGGTACGATTCGGTGTTCCTGCGGCGCTTTGAAGTGGCGCGGCATTTCCTTGGGGCGGTCAATCCCGATGCCCTTGGCGCCTTTGTCGCCGCCTTCGACCAGCTCAAGCCGCCGCCGGGCTTCAAGGTCGCGGTGCTCGACAATCTGTTCGATGACGCGGTCCGCGCGCGGATTGTGGAGATCGCCCGCGAAATCCGCGCCGATAACCTCAAGGCCGGGCCCAAGGGCGAGTGGGAGGCAAAGGCCTTCGGGCGCCGCGTCATCTGGGACCACCCTTTTTTCCTCGAACTCCAGCAGGGCCTCGTGCCGCAGGCAAGCGAGCTGGCCGGCTGCGAGCTGCGCACCGGTTACAATTTTCTCAGCCTTTACAGCGGCGATGGGCGCTGCGCTCCGCATATGGATCAGCCGTATTCGATGTACACCCTCGATTACTGCATCGAGCAGAGCGATGAATGGCCGATCCATTTCAGCCGGACCGTCGAATGGCCGACGGTCGATACCTTCCGGCGCTTTGATGCCGATACGATCAAACAGGACGCCGATTTGGCGTTCGAGCCCTATGTCCTGCATCCCAATCAGGCGCTGTTTTTCAACGGCAGTTCGCAGTGGCATTACCGTGACAGCATCACGCCGGGCGGCTTTTGCGACCTGCTGTTCTTCCACTACTCCCCCGCCGGATGCGAGAAGCTGGTCGAGCCGGTCCTGTGGCGCGACCACTTCGACATTCCCGAGCTTGGTGCCTTATGTGATCTGTTCGCGCAGGAGGACGCCCGCGAGCGGGCTCTGGAAGCCGAAGCGAACTGAAAGCCCGGCCTGATCGAATAATGACCGGTATTGTTGCCATCTTCGCTGCGGGTCCTGCCTGCGAACATCAGCTTGGCCGGATGATGTCCGCGATGGACGAGCGGGTGCGGGACGAAAGCGGCGTCTGGCGCGATGGTTCCTTTGCAATGGGGGCGGTGGTCCTCCACGCGACAGGCGAATCGCTGGAAGCCGCGCTGCCGCTTGCCAATGCGCAAGGCAACCTTGTGCTGGTGATGGACGGCTACCTCACCAACTGGGAAGAACTGCGCGGCGATCTGCTGGAGCGGGGCGCGGCCTTGCGCAACCGTTCCGATGCCGAACTGGTCCTGCACGCCTATGAACAATGGGGCGAGGATTGCGCCGGGCGGCTGGAGGGCGAATTTGCCATCGTTATCGCTGACCTGCGCCATCAGCGCCTTTATGCGCTGCGCGACCATCAGGGTCTGCGGCCACTTTATATCTACAAGGACAAGGACGCTGTCCTCGTTGCGTCCGACATTGCAGCCATTATCGCAGCCGCCACGCGCAAGCCCGAGCCTGATCTTGACTATCTGGCCAACATTGTCTCGGGCCACTGGTATCTGCGCGACCGGACGGTGTGGAAAGGGCTGGGGCGCGTGCCCCCGGCCCATTGGCTGAGCCATGACCGGCAGGGGCAGACGCTGCGCCGCTACTACAGCGTCCCTGTAGATATCGATCTCAGCTACCGCCGAGAGCAGGATTATGTCGATCATTACCGCGAAGTGCTGTTCGATGCGGTGCGCCGCACCTCGCGTTCGCACCGGACACTGGCGGTTACGGTCAGCGGGGGGCTCGATTCGTCCTCGCTTTATTGCATTGCCCATGCGCTGGAGCAGCAGGGGCGGCTGCCGGCGCCCGGCCTACAGGGCTACACGCTGGCGGGCGATCCCGGCACGGCCGCCTATGAACTGCCCTATGCACGGGCCGCCGCAGAGCATTGCGGCCGCTCCCTCATCGAAGTGCCGCTGTTCCGGCCGGGGATCGACTGGTTCACCGCGCGCGGGGCTGCGGATTGCGATGTGCCGCTGCCGCAGAACGGGGCGATGACGATCGGTCTGGAGCGCCGCGCCCATGAGGATGGCGCACGGGCGTGGATGGACGGCCATGGCGGCGATCAATGGCTTGATGGCACGCGCGAATATTACACCGAATTTGCAAAGGCCTTCGACCTTGCCGGGTTTTTCGCGGCACTGCGCCGGGACGCCGGGGCCAATGGCTGGGGGCACACCTTGCCCGATGCCTTGCGCTTTGCTGCCGGTGCCTTTGTGCCGATGGCCCTGCGCCGCGCCAAGCGCAGGCGGGCGCGTGAAGCGCGCTACCGCGATCCATCCGATCTGTTCTGGATGCAGCCCGCGTGGCGCGAACGCCTGCTGGGGTTCGAAGATGACTACCTTTCCGCTCTGCCCGAACAGGCGCGTGCGCAGGGCAACTGGAACCGGTTGCTTTCGCCCTACAACTGCTACGCCTTCGATTTCCTGCAACGCCAGCGGGGTGCGAGCGGGGTTGATTCGCGCGAACCGATGCTGACGCGCCAGTTTATCGCCTTCTGCGCCCGCGCGCCGAAGTGGGTTCTCAATCAGGGCGGGTTAACCAAGGTTGTTCACCGCAAGGCGATGCGCGGGATCATGCCTGACCTGATCGTGGATCGCACCGACAAGGCTGAATTTTCTGACTTTGCGATCATGCGCGACTTTGCCCGGCACGCCCTGTCGGCAAGCCCCGGCGCCCTTGATCCGCTGTGCGATCCGGCCGGTTTGCGCAGGTTAACAGCTTTCGAAAGCGAGTTAGGTATTGACCCCGCAAGAGGTTGGGAGTTATGGGGTTGTTACGCGGTTGCAGCATTTATGAACAGCGGACTTTAACTCGCGCCTTACGCGATTGGGAAAAATAGGACGGATTATGACCAAGGAAACCAACAAGTCGGTTTATCAGGCCCCGGCCCTCGTCGAGTATGGCTCGGTCCGCAACCTGACCGGTGGTAGCGGCGGCCCGAACGCTGACGGCGCCACCATGCGCATGAACCCGTAATCACGGGTTTCACGTCAGGCATTACCCGCTAGCGGTTAAGCGCCTGATCCTATTGAAAAAGCCCAGCCTCGTTGAGGTTGGGCTTTTTCGTTTGCGGTGCTTCGGGTGTTCGCTTTCGAGCGCATCCGGGCTATTGGCCAAGGCCTATGACCCAAGCCCTGTCCGAACATATCGATTACCTCAGCCTGCCCGGGCGCAATGCACTTTACCGGCAAGCCATTGCTGCAACGATCGCGCCGGGCGATACCGTGGCAGATCTGGGCTGCGGCGTCGGGGTGCTGGGTTTGATGTGCCTCGAATCGGGCGCATCGCAGTGCTGGGGCATCGATGAAAGCGCGGCGATCCATCTGGCCCGCGAATCGATGGACCGCGCCGGGTTCGCTGATCGCTACACCTGCATCGCTGATTCAACCTTCCGGACACAGCTGCCCGAACAAGTCGATCTGATCATCTACGATCATGTCGGCTTCATGGGGTTCGATTACGGCATCATCCCCTTGCTGCGCGATGCGCGGGCGCGCTTCCTGAAGCCGGGCGGCGCAATGATCCCGCAGGCGCTTGACCTGTGGCTTGCGCCTGTTTCCAGCGATGTCTGCCGCGACAAGGTCACGCGTTGGCACGATGCGCTGGTGCCGCCGGAGTTCCACTGGTTTGAAGGGCTCGATCGCAACACCCGCTTCCCCCACAATTTCTCGGCGGATGATGTGTTGGGCGCCCCTAATGCGCTGGGCCATATCGATCTTGCGACGGATGAACGGGAGTTCTTCCGCTTCGAGGCGACGCTGCTGATCGACCGCGCAGGCCGTTTCGATGGCTTTGCCGGCTGGTTCGATTGCCAGCTGGCAGGCGATGTGCGGATGAACAACTCGCCGCTCGATCCTGCCAGCATCCAGCGCCCGCAAGCGTTCTTTCCCGCGCGCGAAAGCTTTGCCGTCGAGGCCGGTGACGAGGTGCGCGTGTCGTTCCGGTTCCGCGCTGATGACAACACCATCGCCTGGACCATTCACCCGCCGGGCGGCGCTGCCCCGCACAAGCTGTCCACCTTCAACAGCATGGTTCTGACGCCCGCCGGGCTGGTCAAGGACCCAGCGCGGCCTCTGGCGCTGAGCGCAGCAGGGGCAGCCCGCGCCTATGTGCTGTCCCAGGTTGATGGACAGCGTTCGGGCGAAGAGATCATCGCTGCCGTCCTTGCAGAGCGGCCCGATCTGCTGCCCAGCGAACAGGCGATTCGCGACTTCGTGCAGGGCGTGCTGGCACGTGATTGCAGCGCCGCAAAGCCTGCTGCATGACCAATTTTGACCCTCAGCCTGCGCGCGACCAGCTGCCGCTGGCTGGCGAGCCCTATGATCGCTGGATACTCCCCGGCGGCACGGTCAAGGCCGAGTTCCGCCGCGCAGGCGATGGCTTCATGCTGCGGTTCCCGGGCGAGGCTGATTTCGCCATTGCCGCTGGCGGGACGCAAGTCACCGGCTGGCCTGCGCCCGATGTGGCGCATGACCACTTCATTAGCCTCTTCAACAACGCGATCCTGCCCCTGATCGGGGATCATGCGGGCGGCCTGTTTCTGCATGGCAGCGCGGTGGCCATTGATGGCCGGGCGGTCGCCTTTCTGGGCGAATCCGGGGATGGCAAGACCACGCTTGCTGGGGCCTTTGCCAAGGCAGGCCACCCGTTCCTGACCGAAGACGTGATCGAATTGGTGGCAGATGGCGCGGATTACTTGTTGCAGCCCAAGCCTTCGGGCCTGCGGCTCTATGCCGATAGTGCAGAGTGGCTGATCGGAGCCCCGACCGGGGCGGATTCGAGCGATGACAAGATCGACGTGACAGGCGCGATGGCGCTGCCCTTTGCCGCGGCGCCTGCGCCGCTGGCTGCGCTGGTGCTGCTGGGATCGGACCACGAAGCCGCGCTTTCGCTTGCGCCGGTGCCTCAGGCGGTGGCGGTGCAACATCTGCTGCCCCATTCCTTCGTGCTCGACGTAGAGGACAAGCCGCGGCTGCGCGCTCATTTCAGTCGCATTGTGGGACTGGCGACGAAGGTGCCGTGCTATACGCTTGACTACACGCGCCGATATGACGAACTGCCGCGAGTGATTGCGGCCATCATCGCGCAAATTGCCAAGGTTGGGGGTTAAAGTGTCGACTGAACACAAGTTCATGGCGTCTGAAGATGTGGTCGCCCGCGAAGTGGGCGGCGAAATGGTGCTGCTTGATCTGTCGAGCGGGCTTTATTTCGGCCTCGATCCGGTCGGCAGCTGCGTGTGGGAACGCCTTTCCGAAAGCGGGGCGAGCCTTGCCGAACTGACCGATATCATCGAAGCGAGCTTTGATGCCCCGCGCGAAGTGATCGCCACCGATCTTGAACGCCTGATGGGCCAGCTCACGGAAAAGAAGCTGGTAGAGACCGCTTCGGCCTAAGCTTCTGCCGGGCTGATGCGGATCACCCGATCCGCAAGCGCGAGGCTGGCCGGGCGGTGTGTGATGATGATCACTGTGCGGCCCTTCAGGCTTTCGATGCAGTTCTCCACGAACGCGGCCTCGCCTTCCAGATCATACATGCTGGTTGCCTCGTCGAAGATATAGATCGGCGGATCGCGCAGCAGCGCCCGGGCAAGGGCGATGCGTTGTTGCTGGCCGCCTGACAGCCGGATGCCGTTGTCCCCGATCTCCGTCGCCATCCCGCGCGGCAGGGTGTGGATGAAGTCCCACGCCTGCGCCATCCGTGCTGCCCGCTCGATTGCCTGAGGGTCGGGGTTGGCAATCCCGAAGGCGATGTTTTGCGCAATGGTGCCGTTGAACAGCAGGGGCCGCTGCGGCACGTAGCCGAATTGCCGCCGCAGCGATTGCACCTGCAAGCCGGCGATATCCACCCCGTCGAGCGTGATGCGCCCGCTATCGGGATCGTAGAAACGCAGCAGCAGTCGCACCAAGGTTGATTTGCCGACCCCGTTCTCTCCCGTGAGCGCGACGATTTCCCCCGGGGCAATGGCAAGATCGACCGATGCGAGCACCCTGTCCCGGCCCGGATAGGTGAAACTGACCTTCTCGAAGGCAATCGCCCCGCTGGCGCGTTCGACCCTGGCGGTCTGCGTGTAACCGGGCTCGGTGCTCATCGAGAACACCGCTTCAAGCCGGGCCAGCGTGCCGCGGGCGATCTGGAAACGGCTGTAGGTGTCAGACAGCGCGGCGACCGGGCGGGTCAGCAGCGCGGCATAGAGCAGGAAGGTGAACAGATCGGCGGGCGCGCGGTTTCCGGCGGCAACCCCGGCGCTGCCCAATAGCAGGATGGCGATGGCTGCCAGCGCCGCTGCCAGTGCCCCCACCGGGCCGATTACCGCCACCACCCGCGCCTGCGCCAGGTGCAGCACCCGCGCCCGCTCGACCACTCCGGCATAGCGTTCGCGCTGGGCCTCTTCGGTGGCGAAAGCCTTGATCGCCGGGAGCATCGCAAGGTCGCTCTCCGCCGTCCAGAACAGCGCGGCTTCCGCCTTGCGCACCCGCCGCGACAGCAGCCGCAGGTGACGCCCGACCAGCTTCATGACGATGTAGAACAGCGCCACCAGCACCGGCACCACCAGCGCCATCGCCGGATCGAGCAGGAACAACAGCACAACCGCGCCGCCTGCTGTCATCAGCATGGCCGGCACATTGGCCAGCGTGGCGGTGAGGAAGGTGCTGAGATTGCCAACCTCGTAAGCCATCAGTGACAGCAAATCGCCGCTTTTGCTGCGATCGTGGAATGCCATCGGCATGGTCTGAAGGCGTTCATAAGTCTCGCGCTGGAGCCCTGCGAGGATGCGCCCCGATGCGGCTTGCGAAAGGACGGCCACAGCGACGTTGATGGCGGTAAGCCCGATCAGCGCCGCCACAAGCAGTGCGATCGTGATCTTGAGATCGCCGGCACCTGCCGGTTGCCCGCCGATCACGCCGCCCAGAAATCGCCCGGCGAGCCAAGGGATCGCCAACGTCGCACAGGCGCTGAGCACCGCCATCGCCGCGATGACGGTCAGCTGCCCGAAATAGGGGCGGGCGCGGTCAATGAGAAAGCGCGTGTTCACCGGCATCCCTTATCGCACGGCTTGCCTGTCCGGTGCCACCAATGGCTTTCCGGCATCACGTGGCAAGACCCAGCCGCTTGAGCAAACCGCTTACCAGCCGCCGGATGCGCAGCGCCCACAGCGGCCAGTCCTGCGCATCATCGAAACGTTCTTCCATGAACCGCCTGCCTGGCCACAGCCTCAGACGGACAAGGGTCAGGAATTCGCCGACGGTGGTCAGTGCTGCAAGATCAAGCTTCAGGCGCTTCATCGCTGAGGGCTCACCCAGATAGGCGGCAACGGGCGCATAGGCAGCCGCTTCAGCCAGCCGATCGAGGACCTCACGCGGCGCCGCGCTCCCGACTGTCTGTTCAGCGAACACCAGCGCGGATCGCACCAGGCCGGCTGTGCCGCTGGTGACCGCAAGATTGGCCAGAAGCGTCCAGTCTGCTTCGCTGAAGCTGTCGGTCACCAGCTTGATATCGGCCGCCCAGATCAGCCTGTCACCATCAGCCGGGCGGCCATCCTCGACGTGATAGCCGAAGCACTGGTGCGAATAGCGGTTGACGCTGATGAGGATCAGATTGTCGACTGGCCCGAGAGTCTCGGCGCCAGGTGCAAGCCGGGGAAGGGGGGCGATGCGGTCTTCGCACTTCAACTGTTCGAGCACCCGCGAAATCGCGAGGCTGCCGTTAATACGCCAGTGAATATCGACCTCGTGGGCAAAGCCGTCTCGTGTGGCGATCGACCAGGGTTCCTGTGTAGGCCCGCGATCGCCCGCCGGAACAAAGCCACATTCGCGCAAGATCGCGCGTGCCGCCGGCCGGGGCGCGTTGGGTAGCAGCAGATCGGTATCGCCGCGCCGTCTCATGGCTGGGTCATGATGCACGCTGTAGGCCAGCGCGGTGCCCTTCAATACCGCCGCCCTGATGCCTTCGGCCTGAAAAGCCTTGATCAGACGCATCACCGCGTTGCGATGGCTGGCCTCCCACAGGGCCTGCAGACGCGCTTCTTCCTTGATTGCGCCCACCACAGCTGCCGGCCATCCGGCAAATGCCGATTGCGGCTGAGCGAGCATCAGGGCGATACCGTGGAACTTGACGCGGCTGGCTAGAGCACCGCCGATTTCGTCCGCCCACGCATCCGGCCAGGGCGGCGATGGTGCGCCTGCAAGGCCAGCCCTGATGCATCCGGCCAAGTAGGTGTCGATCAAATCCTGTGCCATTCCCTGTACCAGTCCGCACAGCACTGCGCGCCGCGTTTTGGCCAGACAATGCCATGCGCCAAGATGGGCGCGAATGCTAGGCTTCACGAAACCAATGGCAATGCAAAGATAGCGGTCAGCCAAAGGCACTTTCCCGTTGACCGCCTTGGGTCATGCTGCAATGCAGCGGGGCGCTTGCGTCATGACGATCTTGGGGAACATCCGTGATATCTGCTGAAGGCACACCGGCGCGGCGGGGCATTATTCTCGCGGGCGGTTCGGGAACGCGGCTCTACCCTTTGACGCGCGGCGTATCGAAGCAGCTCATGCCGATCTTCGACAAGCCGATGATCTATTATCCGCTCAGCACGCTGATGCTGGCCGGGATTCGCGATATCCTGATTATCACCACCCCTGAAGACGCCGCGCAGTTCAAGCGTGTGCTGGGCGACGGGTCCGATTTCGGCGTCTCGCTTTCCTATGAAGTGCAGCCCAGGCCAGAAGGCCTGGCGCAGGCTTTCCACATCGGCGCCGATTTTGTGCGCGGTGGCCCCAGTGCGCTGATCCTTGGCGACAATATCTTCTATGGCCACGGCCTGCCTGCGATCATGCAAAGCGCCAATGCGCGGCCCGCCGGGGCGACTGTCTTTGCCTACCGCGTCAATGATCCGCAGGCTTTTGGCGTGGTGGAATTCGATGCGACCGGCAAGGCGATTTCGATCGAGGAAAAGCCCAAGGTTCCCAAGTCCAACTACGCGGTGACCGGCCTTTATTTCTATGACGAGACCGTGGTCGATCGTGCCCGC
>JAGKSZ010000237.1 GCA_018991295.1 Porphyrobacter sp.
ATCTGACCGAGCCCAAGGACGGGCGCGGGGTGTGCCAGAACCGTGCGATCTGTGCGCGCGGCTGCTCCTTCGGCGCCTATTTCTCGACCCAGTCGAGCACTCTCCCGGCGGCGCAGAAAACCGGCAACCTGACGCTGGTGACCGATGCCGTGGTGGAGCGGGTGCTCCACGATCCGGCGACCGGCCGCGCCACCGGCGTGCGCTGGATCGACACGGCGGCAGGCCGCCGCCGCGAGGCGAGCGCCAGGATGGTCTTCCTGAATGCGGGCGCGTTCAACTCGGTGCACCTGCTCCTCAATTCCGCGAGCGAGGCCATGCCGAACGGCCTTCCCAATCGCAGCGGGGTGCTCGGCACGCACATCATGGACCAACCCAGCACCCCGTCCGCGATCGCGCTGATGCCGGGGTTCGAGCAATGGACCACCACCGGCAACCGGCCGACGGGGGTCGTCATCCCGCGGTTCCGCAACCTCGACCGGATCGACGGCAAGGGCCATTCGCGCGGCTTTTCCTATCAGGGCGGGGCGCTGCAATCGAACTGGTCGGCGGGCAAGCGCAGCCCGGGGATCGGGGCGGACTACAAGGCCTCGCTGCGCGCACCGGGGATGTGGCGGATGGTGCTGGTCGCCTTCGCCGACTGCATCCCGCGCGCGAGCAACCGGTTGACGCTGGAAAAGACCAAGACCGACGCCAACGGCCTGCCTCAGCTCAAGATCGCATTCGCTTTCGGCGCGGAGGAGCACGCCGCGCTCGCCGATGCCAAGGCGGAAGCGCAGGCGATGCTGGCCCACGCGGGCGGCAATGTCATCATGGGCTTCGACAAGCCCGGCACCGCCGGCGGCGCGATCCACGAGATGGGCGGCGCGCGCATGGGCCACGATCCGGCCACCAGCGTGTTGAACAAGTGGAGCCAGGCGCATGATGTCCCGAACCTCTTCGTCACGGACGGGGCGCAGATGAGCTCGTCGGCCTGCCAGAACCCCTCGCTGACCTATCTCGCGCTGACCGCGCGCGCCGCCGACCATGCGGTGCAACTGCTGCGCGAAGACAAGCTGTGAGTCCCTCCGCCGGCATCCCCGCCGCGGTTTCCGCGGGCGAACCCGCGCTGCCCGAATGGCAGCGCACCGCCGCTTTCGTCGCCGTGATCATCGCCTTCGTGCTCGAAGTGGCCGACAGCACGATCATCAACACCGCGCTTCCCCAGATCAGGGCCGGGATCGGCGGCGGTGCCTCGGCGATGCAGTGGATCGCGGCCGCCTATTTCCTGTCGCTTGGGTCCCTGCTGCTGATCGGCGGCAGGCTGGGCGACATCTTCGGCTACAAGCGGGTGTTCCTAGTCGGGATCGCCGCCTTCGTGGTGTCCTCGTGCATCTGCGGCCTCGCCCGCAACGCCGAGGAACTGGTCGCCGCGCGCTTCGTGCAGGGAGCGGCGGGGGCGCTGATGGCGCCGCAGGTGATGGCGATCGTGCAGGTGCTCTTCGCGCCGCTCGAGCGGGTCGCGCGGCTGGCGTGGTTCGGCGTGATAGGTGGGCTCGCGGCGGTGCTCGGCCCGATCGCCGGGGGCCTCATCATCGAACTCGACCTGTTCGGCCTCGGCTGGCGGATGATCTTCCTCATCAACCTGCCGATCGGCCTGCTGGCGCTGGCGGCCGCGGCACGCTTCATTCCCAGCCTCGACGGCGTGCCGGACATCCGCATCGACTATGCCGGGGCGGGGCTGTTCGTCGCCGCCTTTGCGCTGTTGCTGCTGGGCCTGATCGAAGGCCCGGAGCTGGGCTGGCCCGCCTGGACGGCGGCGTGCGCCCTGGCGGGGCTCTGCCTGCTGGTCTGGGCGTGGCGCCACGCCCGGCGCCGCGACGCGCGCGACGGATCCGCAGTGATCGCGCCCGATCTCTTCGGACTGGCGACCTTCCGCTGGGGGATGGTCGCCATCACCGCCTTCTCGAGCGCGGCGGCGGGCTTTCTGCTGGTCTTCGCCGTCTCGCTGCAACAGGGGCTCGGGAAGAGCGCGCTCGACACCGCGCTTCTCCACATGCCCTTCGGGCTCGGCGTGATGGCGGGCATCAGCATGATCGGACGCCGCTATCTGCCGCGCTTCGGGAAGTGGCTGATCGCGGCGGGTGCCATCGTGCTTGCCAGCGGGGCGAGCGCGGCCTTGATGCTCCTCGCCCCCGGCGGCGACGCGAGCCCTGTCCCCCCGGTCGTGCTGCTGCTGGCGGGGCTCGGCTTGGGCACGGTCATCGGCCCGCTCCCGCCGGTCATCGTCGCCGAAGTGGAGCGCAGCAAGGCGGGCACCGCCAGCGCGATGATGCGCACCGCGCAGCAGATCGGCGGGGCGCTCGGCATTGCGCTGATCGGGGCCGCCTATTTCTCGGTGGACGGCCATGACGCTGCCGCGAGGCTCTCGGGTCTCTTCCCGGCGATGGCGGCGTTCCTGCTGGCGATGGCGGCGACGCTGACCTTCGCGCTGCGCCTACCCGACGACATCTTCGGGCAGAGGTGACGATGTTTCTCGGCATCGATCTCGGCACCTCGGGGGTCAAGGCCATCGTGCTGGCCGAGGACGGCACCATCGCCGGACAGGCGAGCGCGCCGCTCGAGGTCTCGCGCCCGCAGCCGCTGTGGGCCGAGCAGGACCCGCAGGACTGGTGGCGGGCGGCGGATGCGGCGGTGCGCGCGCTCGATGGCGGGCTGCGCCGCCGCGTGCGCGCGATCGGCCCCGCCGGGCAGATGCACGGGGCGACCTTGCTCGGGGCGGACGACGAGGTTCTGCGCCCGGCGATTCTGTGGAACGACGGCCGCAGCATGGCCGAATGCGCGGAGCTGGAAGCCGCCGAACCGGCGAGCCGCGCCATCACCGGCAATCTCGCCATGCCGGGCTTCACCGCGCCGAAGCTGGCCTGGGTCCGCCGTCACGAGCCGGAAACCTTCGCCCGGACCGCCAGCGTGCTGCTGCCCAAGGACTGGCTGCGGCTCGTGCTGACGGGCGAGAAGGTTTCGGACCTTTCGGATGCGGCGGGGACTCTCTGGCTCGACGTGGCGCGGCGCGACCGGGCCGACGCGAAGCCCGCCCCCACCCGCCCGACGCGCGCCCC
>JAGKSZ010000238.1 GCA_018991295.1 Porphyrobacter sp.
ATTCGCGAATCGTGTCGTTCACAACCTGCGCGTGCAGCGCCTCACCGTGCATCTTCTTGACGAGGTTCGCGGGCACCTTGCCCGGACGGAAGCCGGGCATGCGCACCTGCGGCGCGACCTTCTTGATCTCGGCATCGATCTTTGCCGAAAGCTCGGCGGCCGTGATCGTGATGGTGTAGGCGCGCTTGAGCCCTTCGTTGACGGTCTGCTTGGTCTGCATGGTGACTGGTCTGAAGCCTTCTTGCCAAAAAATTCTGTGGGTCGGGCAGGTCCGGTGCGAAGTTGGTGCGGGCGAAGGGACTCGAACCCCCACATCTTGCGATGCCAGAACCTAAATCTGGTGCGTCTACCAATTTCGCCACGCCCGCATGCCCGAACGAAGCCGCGCGGGAAGCATGGCCCCCCGCGCGTATTAGCGGGTGCCCTTATCCCCGCTCGCCCAAAAGGGCAAGCGCAACACGCTTGAAGCCTTGCACAATGGCGGATAAGGGCGCGGCCATGACCGAAGAAACCCCCGAAATCGCCCCCGCAGCTGCTTCCGGCGCGGACGTGCCGCCCGATCACCTGTCGGTCAATCCGCGCAGCCCGTTCTTCGATGCGGAAAAGCTCCAGCGCGGTGTCGGCATCCGGTTCAAGGACCGCGTGCGCACCGATATCGAGGAATATTCGATCTCGGAAGGCTGGGTGCGGGTGCAGGCGGGCAAGGCTGTGGACCGCCGGGGTCAGGCACTGACGATCAAGCTGACCGGCCCGGTCGAGGCCTGGTACGAGGATCTGGGCGACAACCCGCCGGTGGCCCGCAAGGGCTGATCCGCCTCATAACTTGCCAAAAGGGCCGTTTGCGCCCACTTGGGCCGGGTTATGTCCCTGCCCAAGAAGCCCGAAGTCGTCATTATCGGCCGCCCCAATGTCGGCAAGTCCACGCTGTTCAACCGGCTGGTGGGCAAGAAACTCGCCCTGGTTGACGATCAGCCGGGCGTGACCCGCGACCGCCGGATGGGCGATGCCAATATCGCGGGGCTGCACTTCACCGTGGTTGATACCGCCGGGTGGGAGGACGAGGACGCCCTCACCCTCCCCGGCCGGATGCGCAAGCAGACCGAAGCGAGCCTTGCGGGCGCGGATGCCGCGCTGTTCGTGGTCGATGCGCGCGCCGGGCTGACGCCGCTCGATGAAGAAATCGCCCGCTACCTGCGCGAACAGGAAGTGCCGGTGGTGGTCGTCGCCAACAAGGCCGAAGGCAACGCTGCCGAAGCAGGCGTGATGGAAGCCTATGCGCTCGGCCTTGGCGAGCCGCTGGCGGTATCCGCCGAACATGGCGAGGGCGTCGCCGATCTGTTCGGCGGGCTGTGGCCGATCATCGGCGCAAGGGCCGAGGAATGGGAGGAGGCGAACGATGCCGAGCGCGCCGCGCTGCGCGCAATGGACGAGGAAGATCGCCCTTCTGGCCCGCTGAAGCTTGCCATCGTCGGCCGGCCCAATGCGGGCAAATCCACTCTCATCAACCGCCTTCTGGGCGAAGACCGCCTGCTGACCGGCCCCGAAGCGGGCATCACCCGCGATTCGATTGCGATCGACTGGGAATGGACCGATCCCAAATCGGGCGAGGCCCGCGAAATCCGCCTGATCGACACCGCAGGCATGCGCAAGAAGAAGAACGTCACCGAAAAGCTCGAAAAGCTTTCCGTGGCAGACGCGCGCCGGGCGGTGGACTTTGCCGAAGTCGTGGTGCTGCTGCTCGATGCGACGCAGGGCCTTGAACATCAGGATCTGAAGATCGCGAGCCTCGTGCTCGAAGAAGGCCGGGCGCTGATGATCGCCATCAACAAGTGGGACGTGGCCGAGGACGCCAGCAAGCTGTTCAACGGCATCCGCGCCGCGCTTGACGATGGCCTTGCGCAGGTGCGCGGTCTGCCGCTGTTTGCCGTATCCGCCAAGACCGGCAAGGGGCTGGACCAGATGCTCGCCGGGGCCTTTGACATCCGCGAGGCATGGTCCAAGCGCGTGCCGACATCCGCGCTCAACCGCTGGTTTGACGATGCGATGGAAGCCAATCCCCCGCCAGCCCCCGGCGGCAAGCGGATCAAGCTCAGATACATCACCCAGGCCGGCACCCGCCCGCCGCGCTTCGTGATCTTCGGCACCCGACTGGACCTCCTGCCCAAGAGCTACGAGCGTTACCTCGTCAACGGCATCCGCGCCAAGCTGGGCTTTGATGCCGTGCCGGTGCGCGTGACGCTGAAGGCCAACAAGAACCCCTACGCCAAGGACTAGGGCAAGGATGGAAAGCCGCGACCTGTTTGCCGCCGCCTGCCTGGTGTTCGTTATCGCCGTGGTGATGCTGAAACTGGGCTATGGCCCGGCGTCACGGCGGCGCAGAAAGCCACTTGCGCCTGACATCAGGAACGGCCGCGTCATCGTCACCGGCCTCAGCGCCGTGCAGGTGAAGGCCAGCCTCGCCGAATTTGCAAAGCTATACGATCTGGACGCAGCAACCTTCACCGTGAAGGCCGCGGGCGATGCGTTGCAGGTGACGTGGACGCGCTCGATCTCCAGCCACATTGCGCTCTATCTGGTCAATTACCTCGCCTACCCGGCTGATGATACGTCGGGTGACCGGCGGGCAGAGGCCGTGGGCGTGATTGCGGTGCCGCAGGGCATCGCTCCCGAAGGCCTTGCCCCCGGCACCCTGACCCAGATTTTCGTGCCCGTGGGCGATACCGAGCATGATCTCGTCCACGCCCTTGCCGCCGATGGCCGGGCCTTCCGCATCAGCTTCACCCGCATGGCGTGGGAACCCATAGGCTCGCCCAAGGCCCCCGCGCTGGCGGGCAAGGTCGCCTTTGCACTGGAGGGATGATGCTCACCGATCTCCTCGCTGACGCCGCCGCGCGCACGCCGATCGCGCTGGAAATCATCGAACGCACCGCCTCCACTCCGCGGGTGCAGCAGGTGGTGCAACTGAGCCTTGCCCCGGCGTTCCTGCTGTCGGGCATCGGCGCGATCATGAACGTCATCATGAGCCGCATGATCTGGATCTCGCAGCGGATCGAGAACATCGAGGAACGCGACGATGATCAGCGCACCGCCAAGCAGGGGCGCGAAGTTGGCTGGCTGATGCGCCGCCGCAAGCTGATGCAGGGCGCGATCATGTTCTCCACCGCGGCTGCCGTGATGATCAGCGCGGTGATCATGCTGCTGTTCATTTCGGCCTATATCACCTCGCAGATCGGCACGGTGATCGCCGGGCTGTGGGTCTTGACCATGCTGCTGCTGGTCACGGGCCTTGCGTTTTTCCTGCTGGAAACCCGGCTGGCTTCGATTGGGGCGCAGGGGAAAGAGTGAAGCACCCCCTTCCTCCGCTACCGGGCTTGACCCGGGGGCCGGCGCAAGCCCGGGAAAGGGCAGAAGGAAAATCTGACAAAAAAAGGGGCAGGCGCCGCATCCGGCCCTGCCCCCTTTTTTGCAGCCCTTGAAGGGGCGCTTACTTTTCGCCTGCCGGCTGGCTTTGCAGCTGGCAGTAATTGTGCAGGCCCATGCGCTCGATCATTTCGAACTGCTGTTCGATGAAGTCGACATGCTCCTCCTCGTTCTTGAGGATGTAGGCGAACAGATCGCGACTGACATAATCGCGCACGCTTTCGCAATGTTCGATGGCATCGCGCAGCAGCGGGATCGCCTCGTTTTCGAGCGCGAGATCGGCCTTCAGCACTTCCTCGACATTTTCGCCGACCTTCAGCTTGTGGATCGCCTGGAAGTTGGGCAGCCCGTCGAGGAACAGGATGCGCTCGGCCAGCTTGTCGGCGTGCTCCATCTCCTCGATCGATTCGTGGCGCTCGTAGTTGGCGAGCTTGGTGACGCCCCAGTGCGCCAGCACGCGGTAGTGCAGCCAGTACTGGTTGATCGCGGTCAGCTCGTTAGTGAGCGCCCGGTTGAGATAGTCGATGACCTTCGGGTCGCCCTTCATGGGAAAATGTCCTTTGCGGTATGTCAAAGCCGGGTTGCGGCATTGGCGTCATATTAGACGCTGCCGGGGCCTGTGCGCAAGGGCGGGCGAAGAAATTTCTTTGTAAATCAGCCCCTTGCGAGGGGCTCGCAATATCGGATCAGGCGGCTTCTACTGCGAGGAAATCGCAATGCGCAGCCGCGCGTTCAGCCTCGATGATTTCCTGCGCTTCTTCAAGGCACTGGCCGCAATTGGGGCGCTTGCCGAGGCAGGCGTAGGTCGCTTCTGCGTCCCCGTCGCAAGTCAGCGCGGCTTTGCGCAAATCACTCTCACGGATGGCATTGCAGATGCAGATGTACATGGGGCCGCGAATCTTTCCTGCGAAGCGTTTGCAAGAGCCAATGTATGCGAGTTATTCTCAATAACAAGGGGATTTTTGTTTGCGCCCTCAGGCGCCGGGCGGCGGACGTCCGTCCGCCTTGGCTTCGCGCCATAAGGCGCGGCGCGCTGTCGCGCTTGCGGCGTGGCCGCGCCCGCCGGTCGCTGCCACACGATAGGATGGGGCTTGGGTCTTTTACTTCTGGGGGGGGAACCCCGTTCTGTACGTCAGGCACCGCCACAGCCATTCGAGCGGGCCGTAGCGATAGCGATCAAGCCAGGGCTTTGACCACGCCAGCATCCCCGCCCATGCCAGCACCACCACGATATAGAGCTGCGGGCGATTGAGCTGTCCGAACAGGCCCAGCGCCCAGCCGTGGAACACCAGCATCATCACCACCGACGTGCCGAGGTAATTGGTGAAGGCCGCCCGCCCTGCGGCGCGCACCCGCTCGGCCAGCCAGCCGGTCGCCGCCGGAGAATAGGCGACCATCAGCGCCGCCAGCCCCAGCATCATCGCCAGCCGCGGCAGCGGGCTCCAGCCCATGAAGGCCGCAAGCGTGCCGTAGAAGGTAAAGCCGCCCGCCTGCACCGCCAGCCCGATTGCCAGATGCGCAAACCCGCCCACGATCAGCCCGATCCACCCCCAGCGCACCAGCCCTGCCCGCCCGAAGCCTCCCGAGAAGAACCCCTTGCGGTACAGCCCCATGCCGATCAGCATCAGCGGGATCGTCTCAAAACAGAAGAACAGCGCATTGCCCCACGGCTCGGCCCATTGCTCGGACAGGCGATGGACCACCAGTGCGGGGTAATCGCCCGCGGCAATCGCGGCATTGGGCACCTGCCCATGCTCCACCGCCGCATCGATCCCGGCGATCATGTCGGCGCGGGTTTCGGCCATTTCCGGGGTATCGCCAAAGGGCGTGTCGACCACCGCCCAGGGAAAGCTCATCGATGCCGCGTAGAACAGCGCACCCAGCCCATAGCCGATCAGGCCAACTCGCAGCTGCGCCTTGGCCGACCAGCCCATGCAGGCCAGCGCAACCAGCCCGAACAGGGCATAATAGAACAGGATATCGCCGGGCCAGATGAAGAAGAAATGGATCATCCCGAAGGCCATCAGGATCAGCAATCGCCATGCCTGAAGCCACCGCGTGCCGCCCCGCGCCCAGGCTTTTTCCATGAACAGATACATCCCCGCGCCGAACAGCAGCGTGAACAGCCCGCGCATCTTGCCATCGACCAGCACGAATTGCGCAATCCACATCCACCCGCCCGGATCGCCAGCCTCGGTGAGGAAGGCGGTGGGGTACATATAGGCCTCGAACGGCTGACCGAAGGCGACGATGTTCGCCGCCAGAATGCCCATCACCGCGATGCCGCGAATGAAATCGAGCGTGTCGATGCGCTGGGCGGCGGTCACCGGCGCAATGGCCGGCGCGGGCGCATCTGCGAAGATGTCCTGCGCAGCTTGCGGCGAAAGTGTCTCGGTCATGGCTGATCCCCCTGCCATTGCTATGGCGGGCAGATTAGCGAATGTCGGGGCTTTGGGAAGGGCCCTCTACCCACAGGCTTGCAAGGGCGCGGCGGGCCTCAGTCTTGCCCGGCGACGACGCAGGCCTTGCCCTCGCGCTTCAAGGCGGCGCAGGCCCGCGCGGCATCGGCCTCGGAGGCAAAGCCGGTGGCGAGCAACCGGGTGAGATTGCCGCTGGGCACAAGCGTCTTGCGGGTGCCTGCAAGCGCGGCATGGCCGCCGATCTGGCTCCACAGCTTGTCGGCATTGCCTGCGACGCCAAACGCGCCGAGCTGCACGCGCCACTTGCCCTGCGCACGGGGCGCTGCGGCAGCAGGAACAGGGGTAACAGTGGTGGGCACCTTGGGCGCGGCTGCTACCGTCACGGGGGCCGGAGCCGGAGCCACGGGCCTGGGCGCGGGCGGCAGGCCCTTCGGCCCCGGTGCAGCGGTGACAACCGGAACCTTCTTGCCCACCGGCACAGGCGCAGGGGCAGCGGCCGCCGGAACGGGACGCGCGCCCAGTTCGGATGCGGCAACATCGGCAGAGCGGTTGGCCTTGGCCCCTGCCTCCAGATCACGCGCCAGCGATTGCGCGGCGGCGCGCTGGGCTGCGGGAATATACTTGTCCATCTGCGCCAGCGCATCGCGCGCCTGCGGCAGGCCGGCGCTGTTGGCCAGCGTCATCAGCGCATAGGCGCGGGTCCAGTCCTTGGGGGCATAATCGGCATTGAAGTGCGACAGGCCCAGCACATATTGCGCACGCGGATCGCCGCGCTCGGCAGCGGCGCGGATCAGCGGCATGGCCTTGTCCTGTTCGCCTTCCTGAAACAGCATCAGCCCGTAATTGTCGGCCGCCTTGACATGGCCAAGCTTGGCCGCCTGTTCGTACAGCTGGCGCGCACGGGCATTGTCGATCTCCACCCCGCGCCCAAGGCGATAGGCCTGCGCAAGGTTGAACAGCGCATCGGGATCGCCTTGGGCAGCCGGGCCCTGCCATTCGACCACAGCGCGGGTGAAATCGCCCGCGGTCCAGGCATCGACCCCGGCCTTCACGTCCGCTGCCGCAGGCGCTGCTGCCAGCAGCAGTGCAAGCCCCGCGCCCGCGCCTGCCATCATTGCCGTCATGGTCCGTGTCATTGCCAAAGCCTCGCCCGCCAGAAAAATTGGAGAAGTGATGCCCTGCGCATAGCAGAAGATGGTTAGCAAATGATTGCCCAATCGCTCCGCACCGTGCGGCAACGCAAAGGGCCGCGCAGCAGGGACAGGCACAATCCCTTTTTGCAGCAACCGACTTTGCGGATGTTAACCCTAAATTAGGGGTATCCTGCGATCCCGTGTCCATCCAGCCGTTGAAAGGGGTCGCAATCGGGCAACCCTCCAGCGGTTCAATCCATGGGGGACCCAGGCGTTGCGTGTACTCGCTTTGGCATCGCAAAAAGGTGGATCGGGCAAGACCACCCTGTCCGGACATCTCGCTGTCCAGGCACAGCGCGCAGGCGCAGGCCCGGTCGTGCTGATCGACATCGACCCGCAAGGCTCACTTGCGGACTGGTGGAACGAGCGTGAGGCGGAATATCCCGCCTTCGCCCAGACCACCGTGGCCCGGCTTGCCAATGATCTGGCGGTGCTGCGGCAACAGGGCTTCAAGCTGGCGGTGATCGATACGCCGCCGGCCATCACCATGGCGATCCAGTCGGTCATTTCGGTGGCCGAACTGATCGTCGTGCCGACCCGCCCTTCCCCGCACGATCTGCGCGCCGTGGGCGCCACGGTTGACCTGTGCGAACGCGCCGGCAAGCCGCTGGTGTTCGTCG
>JAGKSZ010000239.1 GCA_018991295.1 Porphyrobacter sp.
TGGATGGCGGTGATCCGCGAGCATTTCGCGAGGACGGGCCTGGGCCTGCACAACGATCTCCAGAACGAGCACTCCATCGTCGGCAACTTCCCCTTCGTTGCCATGTTCGACCAGTGGGGCACCGAGGAACAGAAGCAGGAATTCATCCTCGGCGGCTTCGAGCGCACCCGCCGCGTCGCCTTTGGCCTGACCGAACCCGACCACGGATCGGACGCCACCCACATGGAGACGGTCGCGGTGCGCGAGACCCGTGACGGGGTCGATGGCTGGCGGATCGACGGCGAGAAGATGTGGATCACCGGGATGCACGTCGCCACCCACTGCGCGATGTTCGCGCGCACGTCGGGCAAGGCGGGGGATGCGAGCGGCATCACCTGCTTCCTCGTCCCCAACCCCACCGAGGGCCTGAAGATCGAGGAGTGGCTGTGGACCTTCAACATGCCCACCGACCACCCGCGCCTCAGCGTCACCAACGTCTGGGTGCCGGACTCGGCAATCCTCGGCGTGGAAGGTCGCGGCCTCGCGCTGGCGCAGAGCTTCGTCCACCAGAATCGCATCCGGCAGGCGGCGAGTAGCTGCGGCGCGGCGCTCTACTGCATCGATGAAAGCGTGAAATATGCCCGCGAAAGAAAGCCCTTCGGCGAGGAGCTGGCGCGCAATCAGGCGATCCAGTTCCCGCTGGTGGAACTGGCGACGCAGGCCGAAATGCTGCGCCTCCTGATCTTCAAGACCGCGTGGGAGATGGACAATATGCCCCACGAACAGATTGAACGGACCATCAGCGACAAGGTCAGCATGTGCAATTACTGGGCGAACCGCCTCGTCTGCGAGGCGGCGGACCGCGCGATGCAGGTCCACGGCGGCATCGGCTATTCGCGGCACAAGCCCTTCGAGCACATCTACCGCCACCACCGCCGGTATCGGATCACGGAAGGGTCGGAGGAGATCCAGATGCGCAAGGTGGGGGCATACCTGTTCGGCTATCTCGGGCCGAAGCGGGGGATGTACGGGTGAGCCAATGGCGCAGCTGGGCGATCATCGGGTTGATCATGCTGGTGATCGGCGGGGCCGTGTCGGCAAGCCGCCCGCCTGACCGCCTGCGCGAGATTGCCGGTGTGTGGCTGCTGGAGTTCGAGGGATCGAACTTCTTCGAAGGCGCAACGGCGGCGACTGTCCGCGATTTCGATCCCGCAGAGGCCGGCTGGCTGGAAGAGGGCGATGCGATCGACGTTGAAAAGCTGTTTGCCGGGGATGGCGGCTATGCCGATTGCTACAAGGTTCGCGCCTTCGCCTTGCGGTTCAAGGGCCGGCGTCATGCCGGGGTGTCAGGTCATCTGGGCCTGTGGAATTCGCGCTACGAGGTTGTCGAACTGATCGAGATGACGCCGCTTCCTTGGCCGGACTGTGATTCGCCCTTCGGCTGGAAAGCCGAGGACTAACCCCGCCTGCCAGCTCTTCGGCGCCACCAGCCCGCCAGCACGCTTCCGATCACCACGTGCCACACTGCCGAAATCGCCGCTGGCACCGGGGCGAGCGCGGCTTGCGTCATATCCGCGAATTGCGCGGCGAAGGCGGGGGTCTTGGCAAGGCCTGATCCGAGGCCTGAATTCTGCATCCCCACCTCGATAGAAATCGTGCGCGCCTCGACCTCGCCAAGGCCCAGCCAGCGCGCCAGGCCATAGCCGAGCGCAAAGCCGCTCGCGTGGAGCAGGAAGGTCGCCAGCAGCAGTACGCCTGCATGGGCGGCAATCTGCGCCTTGGCCCCGCCGACGATCCCGCCCACGATCAGGATCACCAGCACGATCGCCACCAGCGGCAGCACCGCCCCCACCGCGCCTGCCGCGCGCGGGAACAGGCGGTTGAGCAGCGTTCCCGCCACCACCGGCACCAGCACCACGCTCACCATCTGCACCAAGAGGTTCAGCCGGTCGATCGTCACGTAAGCCCCCGCCAGCCAGCCCGTCAGCAGCGGGGTCAGCGCAACTGCCGCCAGCGTCGAGGCCATCGTCATCGCCACCGACAGCGCCACATTGCCGCGCCCGATATAGGTCACGATGTTCGACGCGGTGCCCCCCGGACAGCACGCCACGAGGATCAGGCCCACCGCCAGCCCCGGCTCCAGCCCCAGCGCCTTGGCAATGACAAAGCCCGAGGCCGGCATCACCGCGAATTGCAGCCCCACCCCCGCCAGCAGTGCCCGCGGCATCCGGGCAAGGGCGCGGTAATCGTCAAAGGTCAGCGTCAGCCCCATCGCCAGCATGATCGTGCCCAGCGCAAGGGATAGCAGCGGCTGCCCGGCAAAGCTGATCCGCCCATCGGTCATCCACGTGAAGGCGGGCGGATAAAGCCACGCCAGCCCCACGCCCGCCACCGTCAGCGCAGCAAAATTATTGGTGATCCGGTGCAGCACGCCATCGCCCCCTTCCGCCAGTCTTCCGTAATCGACCAACGACATTGCCGCCCCTAGCAAATCCCGCGCGCCCCGCTAGTCTCCCGCGCCGACAAGGGAGACTCCATTCATGCGCCATTTCGCCGCCGCCCTGCTTGCAGGGGCCGCCTGCCTTTCCACGCTTGGGGCCACACCGCTCGCCGCTGCGCCTGCCAAGAAGGACGCCAAGGCCGACGAAAAGTGGAGCGTCGAAGCGCCCAAGGGGGCGGTGCTGAAACAGGTGCCGATCAAGACCGATGAAGGCACGTGGATGGACGTTGACGTGTCGCCCGATGGCCGCACCATCGCCTTCACCCTTTTGGGCGATATCTACACCATGCCGATCACCGGCGGCACGCCCAAACGCATTTCCGAAGGCCTGCCGTGGGATGTGCAGCCGCGCTTTTCCCCCGATGGCGCGCGCATCGCCTTTACCTCTGACCGGGGCGGCGGGGACAATATCTGGGTGATGAACGCCGATGGCTCCGACAAGCGGCAGGTGACCAAGGAGGACTTCCGCCTTGTCAACCAGCCCAGCTGGTCACCCGACGGGCGCTTCATCGCCGCCAAGAAGCACTTCACCACCGAACGCAGCGCCGGCACGGGCGAGATCTGGCTCTACCACGTCTCCGGCGGGGGCGGGGTGCAGGTGGTCGAGCGCGCCAATGAGCGCCTGCAAAAGGAGCTGGGCGAGCCGACCTTCGCGCCCGATGGCACCGCGATCTACTACACCCGCAACGTGACGCCCGGAAACAGCTTCGAATATGCGCAGGATTCGCAAAGCGGCATCTTCGCCATCGAACGCCATGACCTTGCCACCGGCGAGGTTACCACCGCCGTCAGCGGCTATGGCGGCGCGGTGCGCCCTGCGCCTTCGCCCGATGGCAAGCTGCTGGCCTTCGTGCGGCGCGACAAGGACCGCAGCCAGCTGTGGGTGAAAGACCTCGCCTCGGGCCGCGAGCAGATGATCTACGCCAAGCTTGATCTTGATGTGCAGGAAACATGGGCGGTCACCGGGGTCTATCCCAATATGGACTGGCTGCCTGACAGCAGCGCCATTGTCTTCTGGGCGGGCGGCAAGCTGAACCGGGTGAACCGCGATGGCAGCAATCATGCGCTGATCCCGTTCACGGTCAACGATACCCGCGCTGTGGCCGATGCCCCGCACCCGGTGATCGCGGTTGCCCCGGATAGCTTCACCACCACCATGCCGCGCTTTGCCACACTGTCGCCCGATGGCAGCCGTGTGCTGTTTGAAAGCCTCGGCAAGCTCTATGCAAAGTCCGCGCGCGGCCGCGATGCGCCCGCCCCGCTGACAGGTGACACGGCAGACGCGCTGGAAGCCTTCCCCGCCTACAGCCGCGACGGCAGCACCCTTGCCTATGTCCGCTGGAGCGACGCGACCCTGGGCGAAATCATCCTCGCCGATGCGCAGGGGCAGAACCGCCGGGTGCTGACCGGGCCGCGCCACTTCGGCAACATCGCCTTTTCGCCCGATGGCACCATGATCGCCTTCGAAAAGCGCGAGGGCG
>JAGKSZ010000240.1 GCA_018991295.1 Porphyrobacter sp.
GAAGTGGATGGCGAAGTCCACATCAACCGCCGCGCGCTCAGGCCCGGGATGCCAGTGGTGGAGGCGCGGCGCCGCGATCCGGTGGCGGAGGCGGTTGAAATTGCCCCCGACATTGGCGTGGAGCAGCGATGACCAGACGTAGATGAAACCGATATAGGCCTGCATCACCGCCGCATCGAAGCCGAGCGTGAACAGCGGCAACGAGGTGACGGCGCGCAGCAGCACGACCTCGACGATATGCATCCGCGATCCCGCCAGCCAGTCCATCGACTTTGCGCTGTGGTGCACCGCGTGGAAGCCCCACAGGAACGGCACCTGATGGAACAGGCGGTGATACCAGTATTGCAGCATGTCCGAGGCGACCAGCACGATCACGAATTGCACCACCCATGGCAGGCTGGCGACGCCGGCTCGAAACGCATCCCAACTGTTCGTATTGGCATTGATGATCTGCGAAGGGGCGAGCGTCAAAAAGGCGAGCACCTGCACAAACATTGTGCTGACAAGGAAGTAGAACAGATCCTCGCGCCATTCATGCCGGAACAGGCGCTGCTGGCGCCGGTGCGGCACAAAGCGTTCGAGCGGCGCAAACATGAAGCCGGTGGCGAGCAGGTTGACCACGAAGAAATCGAGCCCGAAGAACATCCCCCAGCCGCTGGCATCATCCGCCTCGACCGCCGCACCGCCGAGCAGCGCCGCACCCAGCCCGATCATCAGCGCGGTCAGCCCCAGCACCTTGCGCGGCCGCAGCAACAGGCTGAGCAGCGCCAGCGCATAGCTTACCAGCAGCATCACGTGGATTACCGTCCGGAAGCCCGCCCAGTCGCGCACGATCTGCAA
Organism: Porphyrobacter sp.; assembly: GCA_018991295.1. Taxonomy (GTDB): domain Bacteria; phylum Pseudomonadota; class Alphaproteobacteria; order Sphingomonadales; family Sphingomonadaceae; genus Erythrobacter. The sequence continues at coordinate 841 of JAGKSZ010000240.1, forward strand.
TTCGGGCGTCGTGAACACCGCCGGGAACTTCAGCGCAATGACCATCACAAGCCCGCTGATCGCAAACAGCAGCGCGAAGAAACCTGCAAACCACCCCGATCCGAAGCGCCGCACTTCAACCGGCGATTCAAGATCGCGCATCAGTTTCTGGAAATAACCCGGCATGATCCCAGCTCACCCCCTGCCTCAAGCCACGGCTGTCGCAAGCCGCAGCCTACCACGAAAATGCTTGCAAGACAGCTAACCGCCGCGCCTCATGCCGATAGCGCATCTTCCAGCAGCGTCATGGCGTTGCGGGTGAAGGCAGCCATGTTGGCGATGCGATCATCGCTGCCGGTCTGAAGCAGGCGGGTATGTTGGCCATGCGGGCCAGCCAGCGCGGCAACGCTTTGCCCGGCGCTCGCCCCGCTGGGATGCGCCGATCCCCCCACCGATCCGCTTTCGGCAAGGCCCCATTGCGCGCCGAAATTCTCGGCAATCGCACGGGCTTGCAGCAAGGCGTAATCGTCAGTGGCGCCGCGCATTCCCTTGTAAGCCTCCCGCGGCAGCGCAAGCAGCACGTCGCGGGCGCGGAAGGAATAGACCACCCCGCCGCCCACAAAGAAATCGAGCGCGCCCGGCACCGTCAATAGGCACGCTGCGATCAGACCGCCCGTCGCTCCATCGGCAACAGCGACCTTTTCTCCCCGCGCGCGCAGCAGGGCGGCGATCCGCAGCGCCTGCGGGTGCAATTCGCGCAGCAGGTCCATCAGCCGGAACCGCCGCCCAGAGCCTCGGCCACGATCGCGGCCCAGCCTGCTTCGTCGGTGGTCTCGATCCCGAGTTCGGCGGCCTTCTTCAGCTTCGAACCTGCGCCCGGCCCTGCGACGAGCAGATCGGTCTTGGCGCTGACGCTGCCCGCCGCCTTGGCCCCCAATCGTTCGGCCTGCGCCTTGGCTTCATCGCGGCTCATGGTTTCAAGCTTGCCAGTGAAGACCACAGTCTTGCCCGCCACCCGGCTGGCGACAGTCTTGACCTCATAGCGCGGCGGGGGGACTTCGCCGAGCAGGTCTTCCCAAACGGCGACATTGTGGGGTTCGTGGAAGAAATCGCCCAGCGCCTCAACCACGCTTGGTCCGATGCCGTCAATCGCGGTGAGCTCGCTCGCCGCTTCGGGATCACCGGCATGGGCGCGCTCAGCCAGAACGCGCAAGGCTGGCAGTTCGTGGAAATGCTTCATCAGATCGCGCGCCGTCACCTCACCGACATGGCGGATGCCGAGCGCAAACAGCAGCCGCGCGGCATCAGGCGTGCGCTTGGCCTCGATGGCGGCAAGGAGGTTATCGACCGACTTTTCCTGCCATCCCTCTAGGTTCAGGATATCGCTCCGCCGCTTGCGCAGGCGGTAGATATCGGCGGGGCTTTCCAGCCAGCCCAATGCGAAGAACTGGGCGATGGTCTTTTCCCCCAGTCCTTCGATGTCCAATGCCTTGCGGCTGACGAAATGTTCAAGGCGCTGCGTGCGCTGCGCCGGGCAAATGAGGCCGCCGGTGCAACGCACATCGACCTCGCCTTCCTCGGCCACCGCCTCGCTGCCGCATTCGGGGCAGTGATCGGGGAACGGGAAGGCCGTGCGCGGTTCTTCGCGGGTGAGGTTTTCGACCACTTGCGGGATCACATCGCCCGCCCGCTGGATCACCACGCGATCCCCGACGCGCAGACCGAGGCGCGCAATCTCGTCGCGGTTGTGGAGCGTGACGTTGGTCACCGTGACCCCGCCGACCAGCACTGGCGCAAGGCGGCCTACGGGTGTGAGTTTGCCCGTGCGGCCCACCTGAATGTCGATCGCCTCCACCACGGTTTCAGCACGTTCGGCCGGGAACTTGTGTGCCAGCGCCCAGCGCGGCGCTTTCGCGACAAAGCCCAATCGCTCCTGCCAATCGAGCCGATCGAGTTTGTAGACCACACCGTCGATATCATAGGCAAGCGATGGCCGCGCTGCGCCGATCGCGTTGAAGTGGGCAACCAGCGCATCGGCATCCCCCTCGATCCGCACGAACAGCGGCGAGACGGGAAAGCCCCATTCCCGCAGCCTTCCAACCACCTCGCTCTGCGTGGCACCCGGCACTTGCGATACCGCCCCCCAGCCATGCGCCCAGAACCGCAAGGGGCGCTTTGCAGTTACGCCCGCGTCCTTCTGCCTGAGGCTTCCGGCGGCAGCGTTGCGGGGGTTGGCAAACAGCTTTCCGCCCACCTCATGCTGCGCAGCATTGAGTGCGGTAAAGGCCTGTTTTTCCATATAGACCTCACCGCGCACCTCGAAGACCTGAGGCGCGCCTGCGGGAAGTTCCTGCGGAATGTCCGGAATGTGTGCAACATTGGCTGTCACATCCTCGCCCACCTGCCCGTCACCGCGCGTCGCGGCGCGCACCAGTCGCCCGTTTTCATAACGCAGCGAGCAGGACAGCCCGTCAATCTTGTCCTCCGCTGTGCAGACCAGCGGGGTATCCTCGGCCAGATTCAGAAACCGCCGCATCCGAGCGAGCCATTCCGCGACTTCCTGAAGGGAAAAGGCATTATCGAGGCTCATCATCCGAACCTCGTGCGTCACCTTGCCCAGCGGCGAGGAAGCGACAGCATGGCCGACCTTGCGCGTCGGGGAATCATCGCGGATCAGGTGCGGAAACGCGGCCTCAAGCTCGGCATTGCGGCGCACCAGCGCGTCATATTCGGCGTCGGAAATCTCAGGGGAATCTTCAGCGTGATAAAGCCGGTCGTGGTATGCAATGGCCTTGGCAAGGCGCATCATTTCATTGGCGGCATCCGCCTCGGTCATGCCAGTGGTGTTCATGCCTGCGGTCTTTTCACCGCCCTTGGGCAATGTCCAGAAGCGCCGGGCTGATCGCGGCAAAATCCCTGGTCCCCGGCACCAGCAGATTGAAATGCTGAGCCTGATCGACGCGGATCACATCAACCTTGATCCCTTTTGCGCGCATAGCATCCAGCATCGCCGGATCGGGATCGGGCAAGGCGCCATCCACCACCAGCAGACGCCGGACGCGCGGCGTATTGGTGGCAGGATCGAGCATGGCATAGCGTTCCGGCACCTCGGTGGGGGAGCCACCGATCAGCGGGGCGATCACCGGGGCGCCGCAGATCATCGCATCCGGCCCGACAAAGGGCTGAACTGCCAGCGGCCCATCCAGAGCCACCACCGCGCGCACTTCGGGAAGATCGCCTGCAACCACCGCATCGCCCTTGTTGCCGCCCGCCAGCCACATCGCCGGCGTCACCCCGGCGGAATGGCCCATCACGGTGATGCGCTTGAGATCGATCGGATAATCGCGGGCAAGGGTCTTGGCAAAGGCAAGGCCCTGCGCCCAATCGGTAAAGGTATTGGGCCAGCCGCCATCCGATCCCAGTTCGCGGTAGCTCGGCGTCCAGGTGGCAACGCCGTTTGCGGCAAGGAAGTCAGCCAGCCGGGCGACGTTGATCGTCCCGCCCATCCCCGCCCAGCAGCCCCCATGATAGATCACCGCAAGCGGGAACGGCCCCTTGCCCTGGGGCACCCGCAGCTCGCCATATTGCCGGGGGGACCGTGTGCCATAAGCGGCCTTCAGCGTCGGCGGGGAGGCGGAAAGGGTATTGATGGTCTGGGGATCGTAATCGGCGGTATCGGTCACAGCAAAGCGCGCATCGGGCGCAGGCAGCGCGCCTGTGACGGGCGGCTGCGGCGCACAGGCCACGAGGGTTGCGGCCAGTACCGCAGAGCCGGCAATCACTTTCAGATGCATCATGCGTGTCGTCCCCCTTGGTGTTGTCAGCCTAACGCTTCTGCGGGCGCGGGCAACGGGTCATTTTCCCGCCCTCATCACCGCCAGCATCGCTGCCTCGTTTGCCTCGTAAACAGGATGGCCGGGCGTAATGATCGCAAAATGGCTCTGCCCGATGTTTTCGCGGATCGCGACCCTGGCACCGCCAGCGCTGAGTGCCGCTTGGGTCGCAGCAGAGGGCGCGGGCAGCTTGGCCTGCACGAACAGGAGCTCTGCCAGCTGCGGCGCAGCAGTGGCAGGCGAAATGGCCGCAAAGCGCGCTGGCGCACCGGCAGGCGCATCTCCCATGAACGGCGCGACGGCCGAAAACTGGCACAGGGCATCGAAGGCAGGCTGCTCTGCCCCGACATCACCCGGCCCATCGAGCACGATGGCCGACCGCACCAGCGTCGCCGTGCGCGCGCCCAGCGGACCGTCCGCGCCGTCTGCCCGCGCCAGCCATTGCGCAGGCAAGGCCCCCGCCGAATGGCCCACCAGCGTCACCCGCGACAGATCGATCGGGTAACGCTGAGCCACATCCCTGATCAGCTTGGCCGATGCCTCCCAGTCATCGAACGACCCAGGCCACCCGCCGCCATCGCCGACCTCGCGGTAATCGACATTGAGCGTCGCGATGCCCATGCTCTGCCAGCGCGTGGCGAGCGGGGCCATATAGGCCTGCGAGGCGATGCCGGTCTTCCAGCACCCGCCATGATAGATCACCGCCAGCGGGAACGGGCCTTCGCCTGCGGGCAACCGCAGTTCCGCAAAGCCGCGGGCGTGATCGGCATAACGCAGGATCGCGTCAGGCGCGGAGGCGGCGAGATTGGCGTCGGTGCCGTAGGTCGCGTTGTTGGGTTGCACAGGTTTGGGTGCCTCCTCAGGCGCGGGGGTGGCAGGAGTGCAGGCAGCGGCGAGGAGAGCGAGGGGAGCGAAAAGGTGACGCCGCTTCCCGGTGCCGGTGGCCTGCATGCGCGGCACGGTCATTCTCCCCGAACCTGCGAACACACGCGATCGGCAACCACGTAAGTCTGCACATCCATCATGCCGTGCGTGACATAGCCGACCTCGCAGACGGCCGTTGCTCCATCGGGAAAGACAATCCGGATCGTGCCGCTGGCGTCCGATCCGTCCCACTTGGCCCAATGCGCGCCATCGACATTGCGCATCAGCGGCGCGCTGGCCCCGTTGAGCGTCAACGTGCCGCTGCGAATGTCCTCGTCCACGGAAACGCTGAAGATCACAGGCGGCGAACAGGCGGAGAGGCCGGTCAGCAAAAGGATCGGGGCAGCCAGCCTCACACCCCCTCCAGCAGCCGGTCCGCCTGTGCGCGCGCCTCGGGCGTGACTTCCGCGCCCGACAGCATCCGCGCGATTTCCTCCTGCCGCCCGGCATGGTCGAGCAGCACGACGCTGGTCTTGGTGACGATCCCGGAGGATGCCTTGGCGATCAGGTAATGCTGTCCGCCGCGCGCCGCGACCTGCGGGCTGTGCGTCACCGCCAGCAATTGCCCTTCCTGCGCCGCGAGCCGCGCAAGACGATCACCGATGGCGCTCGCCACTGCCCCGCCGACGCCGCGGTCGATTTCGTCGAAGATGATCGTCGCCGCCCCGCCCTGCTCGGCCAGCGCGACCTTCAGCGCGAGGATGAAGCGCGACAATTCGCCGCCCGACGCAATCTTCCCCAAAGGCGCAAAGTCCGCGCCGGGGTTGGTCGAAATCAGGAACTCCACCGCGTCCATGCCCGCCGCATTCCAGCGATCTTCGGGCAGCGCGGAGACGCTGGTGCGGAACCGTGCGGCATCGAGCTTCAGCGGCGCGAGCTCTGCCGCCACCGCTTCATCAAGCCGCGCCGCGCCCGCCACCCGTATGGCGTGGGCCTTTTCCGCAGCGGCGACATAGGCCGTGCGCGCCTCCCTGGCGGCGGCTTCCAGAGCGTCCAATTGCGCCTCCCCGCCCTCGATCGCGTCCAAACGGCTGCGCATGGTGCGCATCAATTCGGGCAGATCATCAACCTCGCAGCGGTGCTTGCGGGCCGCGGCGCGCAGTTCGAACAGGCGGGTTTCGGCGCGCTCCAGTTCCATCGGATCATGCACCAGTGCCTCGGCGGCAAGGCGCAGCTTGTCCTCCGCCTCGCTCGCCTCGATCACGGCGCGATCGAGCGCGGCCAGCGCCTCGCTCAGCAGGGGATGCTGCTCTGCGATCCGGTCCAGCTTGCGGGCAGCGACGCGCAAGGACGCAAGCGGCGAGTCCGAACCCTCCCAAAGGTGCCGCAAATCTTCAAGATCGCCCGACAGCTTCTCGCCTTTCTGCATATCGGCCCGCGCCAACGCGAGGCGTGCTTCCTCGCCTGCGACCGGCTCCAGTGCAGAAAGTTCGGCAAGGTGGGCGATCAGCAGGTCCTGATCGGCCCGCGCCTGATCGACTGCATCGCGCGCCTCGGCCAGCTGTGCTTCGGTGCGCGCCCAATCGCCATAGGCGCGCTCCAGCCCGGCCACATCGGTCCCCGCATAGCGATCAAGCAGGATCCGGTGCCCGCGCGGGTTCACAAGGCCCCTGTCATCATGCTGGCCGTGCAACTCAACCAGCGCGGGCGCAAGTTCGCGCAGCAAGGCGACACTGGCAGGAGAATCGTTGATGAAGGCCTTGGAGCCCCCATCGGCGCGCACCTGCCGCCGGATCATCAGCGGCTCGCCCGCTTCGATGGCGATGTCGGCATCCTCCAGCGTCGCGGCGATGGCCGCAGGCAGGCTGGCAAATTCGAAGCTGGCGGTGACGCCCGCC
>JAGKSZ010000241.1 GCA_018991295.1 Porphyrobacter sp.
GACTGACGTTCGAGAATGGCGCGGGTGGGCGCATCATTGGTGAGCAGGAATTCGCTTACGATGTCATCGTGATGCACGCCCAGCACATGGAGAGCCAAGCTGGCGGCGATACCGGTGCGGTCCTTGCCGGCAAAGCAATGCACAAGGCTGCCGCCCTCATTGGCATCCAATGCGTTGAAATACTCACGGAAAACCCAGATCATCGCGGGGTTGACCGGCATCCGCGTATAAACCGCCAGCATCCGTTCCCGCGCCCGTTCAGGGGTCATGATCACCTGCCCGCCGCCACCTTCGTGGGGCGGTGAGTTTGATGTTTCTCCATCATAGGCAGTGACTTGTGCGGCAAAGTTCGCATGGCGTCTGCACGGGAAACCCTCCCGCTCGCTGGTGCCGCGCAGGTCAATAACGGTGCGGATGCCCAGCGCATCGACCAGTGCCAGATCGCCGTCCGATGCTTCCATGTGCTGGCCCGAACGAAACAGCAGCCCGGTGCGCACGCGGCCCCCGCCCGGCACGGCATAGCCGCCGTAATCGCGCAGGTTGTGGATGCCCTCGGTCACGAAGAAAGGGCCGATGCGGGGCGTTGCAAGAGAATCGCTGGTCATGATGCGGGACCCTTACAGCCCGCCGGAGCAGGGGCAAGCGGGCGGCAGGCGCGTGCGACACGGGGCCTAGGGGTTGGTGCGTGGGTGGGCAGCAGCCGGGTTTGAACCCTTGCTTGGTTAATCCGGCATTTGCCACCCCCAACCCTTGCCCTCAGACCTTGCCCACAGGACCCCCATGGCCCGCATCCTGATTGCCGATGATGATGAACTGATCGCTGAACTTGCCAGCGAAGTGCTGATCGATGCAGGGTTCGCCTGCGGCTGGGTGACCAGTGCCGAGGCCGCGTGGACCTGCATCAGGAAGAAGCGCCCCGATCTGTTGATGCTCGATCAGGCGATGCCGGGCGAATCCGGCATTACCTTGCTGCGGCGGCTGCGCCGGTCGGCCAGCTTCTATGATCTGCCGGTGATGATGTTCACCGCCATGAACGGCGAACAGGATCATCTGCAGGCGATCTATGCCGGGGCGAACGAATTTGTCTCCAAGCCCTTTGATCCGGTCAATCTGGTGGCGCGGGTGCGGCGCATCTTCAAGCTGCGGGACGGACGGCCGCGCCATGTCGATCTCAGAAGCGCGGTGGTCCCCGATCCGGTGCGCACCCGGCTGCCGATGGAGAGCGTCAGGCGGGTGCTCTGACCGCCTGCCCGGCAAGGAGCCCGCGCCCGATCACCTGCGCCTGAATTTCGGCGGCGCCTTCGAAGATGTTGAGGATGCGCGCATCGCACAGCACCCGGCTGATCGGGTATTCGAGCGCATAGCCATTGCCGCCGTGGATCTGCACGGCATTGTCGGCCGCATTCCACGCCGCCCGTGCTGCGAGCAGTTTTGCCATGCCGGCCTCGATATCGCAGCGCGCACCGCAATCCTTGGCGCGGGCGGCGGCATAGGTCAGCTCGCGCGCCATGACGGTGTCCACCGCCATCAGCGCCAGCTTGTCGGCCACGCGCGGGAAGGTGCTGATCGGCGCGCCGAATTGCTGGCGGCCCAGCGCATAATCGAGCGCAAGGTCAAAAGCGTTCCACGCCACCCCCACAGCGCGCGCGGCGGTCTGGATGCGGGCGCCTTCGAAGGTGCGCATCAGCTGCTTGAAGCCCTGCCCTTCCTGCCCGCCCAGCAGGCCATCGGCGGCCACGCCAAAGCCATCCAGCCCCAGCGCATATTCCTTCATCCCCCGGTAGCCGAGCACTTCGATCTCGCTCCCGTCGATGCCCGGATCGGGGAACGGCGCCGCATCGCTCCCCCGCGTCTTTTCCGCCAGCAGCATCGAAAGCCCGGCATAGCCCGGCTGGGCAGGATCGGTGCGCACCAGCATGGTCATGAGATCGGCGCGGGCGGCGTGGGTGATCCACGTCTTGGCGCCCGTCACCTGCCAGCTGCCGTCCGGCTGGCGCTCCCCCCGCGTGCGCACCGCGGCAAGGTCCGATCCGGTGTCAGGCTCGGTGAAGACAGCGGTGGGCAGGCACGATCCATCGGCAATACGCGGCAGCCAGCGCGCCTTTTGTTCGGGCGTGCCGTTTTCAGCAATCAGCTCGCCTGCAATCTCCGAACGCGTGCCGAGGCTGCCGGCGCAAATCCACCCGCGCGACAATTCCTCCGAGACCACCGCCATCGCCAGCTTGCCAAGGCCAAGGCCCCCAAACGTCTCCGGGATGCACACGCCGAACACGCCAAGGCCCGCCATCTGTTCGATCACATCATCAGGGATCAGCGCATCGGCAAGGTGCCAGCCATGGGCGTAGGGCGTGATGGCTGCGGCGGTAAAGGCGCGCATCTGATCGCGGACAAGGTCAAGCGCATCGTCGCCCAGCGCCTCTGACGGGCGCGCGCCGTCGGCCAGCAGTGCGGCGAGGCGGCTGCGGGTTTCTGCCGTGCTGCCTTCTGCCAGAAAGCGCGCCACAGCCAAGTGCGCGGCGAAGTCCTGCGCTGCGCCTTGTGTGCCAAGCCCTGCGGGGCGCACCACTTCCTGCGCGCTCATGGGCAGGCCATGGGCAATCTGGGCGAGATATTCGCCAAAGCCGATGCGCAAGGCCAGTTCGTCAACCTCGGCCAGCGGCCCTGCCCCGGCGGCCCGCGCCGCCCAGTCCAGCATCGCCTCCAGCGCGGCGATGCTTGCCGCCACCCAGGCAAAGCCGTGGACGCGGTGCTGTTCACGCGTCAGCAGCGCCGGATCGGGCGCGGCCCCATCAGGGGCCACCGCCGCCAGCACCGCTTCACGCACCGCTTCCTGATACAGGCGCGCCGCCCCCAAGGCCTCGCGCGCCGCCATGATCCATTCGCTCATGGCCGAGCCTGCTAGCAGAGCTGCCGCTTCCATGCGAACCGCCAAATTCGCGCTCCCCGGCGGAGCGGTTTCGCCGCAAACCCGCACGGCGCATCAATGTTGCCGCAGGGTGACAGTCAGCGAACAAAAGCCCCATCGCGGCCGATCCTGCATGATCTGCGCTTATCACAGTTTGCCAAAGGGGTATTATGTGCATCGCAGGGGCGCCGTGCATTGGCGCGCCCGGCAAACGGGGCTGGACGGCACAGTGCAAAGGCACGGCCACACTACCTCGCGCAGGAAGAACCGCCTGAGACTGCGGATGACGGGGGGCGAAAGCTCATACCGGCCCGGTTTCCGGCGCTCACGACATGGTGCAGCGCGGCCTTTCGGCCTTGCAGGGCCATGTCCCGGACAGACCTACGCGAGGACATAATCATGCGTCATTCGAAGATTTCCCTTCAGTCGGCTTCGCTTCCCGCGCTCGCCGCTGCCCTGCTTGTTGCAGGCTTCATGCCGGCCTCGGCCAGCGCGCAGGACAGCGTTGCCGAGGAAGATGCCGCCACTGAAGAAACGCCGCAGCAGATCATCGTCACCGGTTCGCGCATCGCACGCGATCCCAACGCCACCGCGCCGCTGCCGATCAGCACCCTCGATTCCGAGGCGCTGCGCAACTTCGGCTCGACCGATGCATCGGCTGCGCTGCGTCAGATCCCGGCGCTGATTTCCTCGGGCACGGTTGCCGATTCGATCGAACGCGGCGGCGGCGGCATTGGTCAGGCGACGCTCAACCTGCGCCAGCTCGGCTCGAACCGCACGCTGGTGGTGATTGACGGCTGGCGCCATGTCTCGGGCGTGGCGGGTTCGCAGACGGTTGACGTGGCAACCATTCCCAATGCCCTGATCGAGCGTGTGGAAGTGCTCACCGGCGGCGCTTCGGCCATCTATGGCGCGGACGCGGTGACGGGCGTGGTCAACTATGTGCTCAAGCGCGATTTCGAAGGCTTCACCGTCGATGGCCAGATGGGCATTTCGTCCAAGGGTGACGGGCGCACCGCCCGCATCGAAGGCGTCTATGGCAAGAACTTTGCCGAGGGGCGCGGCAATGTGACCTTCGCGGCCGGTTACACCAAGGATAATGAAATCCTGCTGGGCGAACGCGATTTCACCGCCAATAACGGGCGCGGCAACAACTCGGCCACCTACCAGAACCCGCTGCGGCGTTTCCAGCGCGGCGACATCAACCCCACCACCATGCCCAACTTTGCCAACCGGTTCCGCATCGGCGGCCCCGGCCCGGCAGCAACCCGCTTTCCCTATGGTGCGGTGATCCCCACCGCTGCGGAAATCGCCACGCTGTTCCCCGGCGGCATCACCGCTGCCGAACAGGCGCTGGTGGACCGTGCGGCGGCTGCTCCGTCCTTCGTGATCGGCGCCGACCCGCGCTTTGCGATTTCGTCGAACGCGGGCCTGATCTACCGTGCGGACTTTGGCCGCGGCAATCTCGATCTCAACAACAACGGCACGCCTGACTGTAACGAAAGCTACATCGGCCGCGTCGTGTTTGGCGGGGGTGGCTGCTACATCACCAACGCCGATGGCACCGTGAAGGTGTTTGAGGACGGCCTGATTGCGGGCACCGCCAACCAGTTCGGCGGCGATGGCGCGGTTGAACGCACCAACAATGCCTCGCTGATCCCGGGTTCGGAACGCATCTACGGCAACCTGCGCACGAGCTACGAATTCTCGACCGCGGCGCGCGCGTGGATCGATGCGAAGTATACCCGCAACAACACGACCACGCGCAATGATTACAACACCTTCTACGACACGCTGTTCATTGCGCCCGACAACCCCTTCATCCCCACCGTGCTGCGCGGCGAGGCGAATGCGGCAGGCGGCCTGCTGGTCAGCCGCGATTTCACCGATCTTGGGCCGAACATCACCAAGTCCAAGCGTGAAACCTATCGCATCGTCGGCGGGTTTGACGGGGAGATCACCCCGCACCTCAAGTATGAACTGGTCGGCAATTACGGCCGCACCGACAATGCCACCACCTTCAGCAATTCGGTGCGCTACGACCGCCTGTTCGCGGCGATCGACGTCGTGACCGACCCGCGGACCGGACAGCCCGCCTGCCGCTCGACGGTGAACCCGGCCGCGCCGCCGCATCCGGGCTCGGAATTCTTCCCGGAGATCGCGCCCGGCTTCTTCACCTTCCGCCCGGGCGACGGACAGTGCACCCCGGTCAACCTGTTCCGCGGCATCAACTCGGTCAGCCAGGCGGGCGTCGATTTCATCACGACGCCGACCACCGACCGCTTCCGCCTCGAGCAGACGGTGGTGACCGGCCTGCTGAGCGGCGACACCGGCGGGTTCTTCAACATGCCGGGCGGCCCGGTGAGCTTCCTCGTGGGCGCGGAATACCGCAAGGAGAAGTCGAGCTCGCGGGTCGACG
>JAGKSZ010000242.1 GCA_018991295.1 Porphyrobacter sp.
GCGACCACGGCACTTCGGAGGAAAACGGCTTTCCCAGCCATCCCAGCAGCAGATACTTGCCATCGGGCGAAGGCGTGACCGAGGTGTAGAGGCGCGGCTCGCCCACCGCCTTGGTGCTGCGCCCGTCGGCTGACACCAGCATGGGCTGCGAGGTGCCAAGCCAGGTGAACATCGCCTCGTCATGCGGGTTCTGGAGGAGGTCCTGATAGGTGCGGTTCTGGGCCTGCCGACCGCCGGTCGCTTCCTGAATGGCCGGCCCTGCCGGGGTAAGCGAGCGCACCGGCATCGCCCCGCGCGACTTGGGGACGGTCAGCACCAGCAGCGAGCCATCGGCCATCCAGCGCGGCGACTGGAAAATCGGGTTGACCCCGCCTGTCATGATCCGCCGGGCCTGCGCCGTGGCGGTATCGAGCACGTGAAGATCCACTCCATCGGCGCGGGTGTTGGTAAAAACCACTTTCGATCCATCGCTCGCCCATGCCAGATGCGCCAGATCGGCATCGGCCGGCAGGGCCACAGGCCGCAGAGCGCCGCTGGCGATGTCCTGCAACGACAGCCCCACCGCCGTGCGCGGGCCGTGGCGATCATTGATCGCAGCATCGAGCCTCAGTCCAGCGAGCTTTTCCATCGGCTTGGCAAGATCGGCCACCGGCGGCAGCGCCTCGCGTTCGATCAGCAGCAGCTGGTCCCCATCGGGCGAGACCGAGACGCTCGGGCTCGGCGCACGCGTCACGATATCGCTGATCGCAGGCGGCGGCGGGCGGTAGCCTTCCTCGGCGGCAAGCGGCGCGGCAGCGGCAAGGACAAGCCCGAGGGCAGTGGCAAGGCGGAACGATCGGACCATCTGTTTTCTCTCCTGTTGATGCGGTGATGGCGCAGCGGGCGGACCGGATCAAGGCTGGAGGCTCGCGCAAGGCGCAAGGGGCAGACATCGCGGCAAACCCGCGATATGGGCGCCGCATGGCCCGGCTGCTCCTGTTCAACAAACCCTTCGGCGTGCTGTCGCAATTCACCGATCGCGGATCGCCCACGCAGCGTGCGACCCTGTCGGATCATATCGCCATCAAGGGCGTCTATCCCGCCGGACGGCTTGACCGGGACAGCGAGGGCCTGTTGCTGCTGACCGATGACGGGCGCTTGCAGGCGCGCATTGCCGATCCGCGTTTCAAGCTGCCCAAGACCTATCTCGTGCAGGTTGAAGGCGATCCGCAGGAGGCCGCGCTTGAACAGCTGCGCAAGGGTGTGGAGCTCAAGGATGGCATGACCTTGCCCGCCGAAGTCGCCCGCATCGATGCGCCGGAGCTGTGGCCGCGCACCCCGCCCATCCGGGTGCGCAAGGCTGTGCCCGATAGCTGGCTGAAACTCACCATCCGCGAAGGGCGCAACCGGCAGGTGCGGCGCATGACCGCAGCGGTGGGCCTGCCCACCTTGCGGCTGGTGCGCTGGTCGATCGGTGACTGGACCCTCGCCGGGCTCGATCCGGGCGCATTCCGGGAAGTGTCCACATGAATTACCGCCACGCCTTCCACGCCGGCAACAGCGCCGATGTGGTCAAGCACAGCGTGCTGATCGCGCTGATTAGGGCCTTGCAGCTGAAAGAGGGCGCACTGACCCTGATCGACACCCATGCCGGCTGCGGGATCTATGACCTCCAGGGCGACGAGGCCGGACGCACGGGTGAAGCCATGCAGGGCGTGGTGCGCGCCCTTGGCGATGCCAGCCCCTTGCTCGATGATTACCGCGCCGCCGTGCGCGCTGTTAATGGCGGCAGCGATGCAGCCCGGCTCTACCCCGGCAGTCCGCACATTCTGGCGCAGCTTCTGCGCGAGCAGGATGGGCTGATCCTCAATGAAAAACACCCCGCCGATGCCGCAGCCCTGCGCGCTGCGATGCGCGATGCGCCCGCGCCTGCCGCGGTGCACCAGCGTGACGCCTACGAATTGTGGCTGGCAATGCTGCCAACCCGCACGCCGCGCGGCGTGGTCGTGGTCGATCCGCCTTACGAAGAGAACGACGAGCGCGCTCGCATCACCGCCACGCTTGCCGCTGCGCACCGCAAATGGGCGCACGGCGTGACCGTGATCTGGTATCCGCTGAAAGACCGCGCCGCCCATGGCCGCTGGAAGGACAAGCTGCACGCGCTCGGCATCCCCAAGTTCCTGAACGTGGAGCACTGGCTCTACGATCAGGATCAGCCCGGCATTTATAATGGCGCAGGGCTGTTCATCATCAACCCGCCCTATGCTTTCTCGCAAAGCCTGCCGCCCCTGCTAGGGGCCCTGCGCAGCGCACTGGCGCCCGAAGGGCACACAGGCACGCTCACCGCACAATGGCTGCGCACCTGAACAGGGCTGTCCACGCAAACACCAGCCAGACCCGGCGCCAGTTCGGGCTAACTTTCAGCAAAAACGGGAGAATTTGGCGGAGAGGGTGGGATTCGAACCCACGTTACCGTTGCCGGTAAACCGCATTTCGAGTGCGGCGCATTCGACCACTCTGCCACCTCTCCGCGAGGCCTGTCGCGCTTGAAATGGCCGCCCGGTCGAAAGGCAGCTGGCGTCAGGAAGCGCGCCCGTTAGCCCAAGCCGCCCGGCTTGCCAAGAGGGGCGGATGCACAAAATGCGGGCATATCTCGCACCTGCAAAAACCGCGTGCTTGTTTTGCGCAGGTAAAGGTCCATATTGCTGCCCATGGAACGCGCAGAGTTTTTCTCAGCACAGGCCGGACGCACCATCATCGCTCCGCGTCAAACCCGCGCCCGCTTCGGGATTGGCGATGTGGTCCGTCACCGGCTGTTCGCCTTCCGCGGCGTGGTTTTCGATATTGATCCGGTGTTTGCCAATTCCGAGGAATGGTACCAGTCGATCCCCGAAGACATCCGCCCGCGGCGCGACCAGCCGTTCTACCACCTGCTCGCGGAGAACGAGGACTCCTCCTACGTCGCCTATGTGAGCCAGGGGAACCTGCTTGCCGATCCGCAAGGCGGGCCGGTCGATCATCCGACCGTGCGCCAGCTGTTCGACAGCTTCAAGGACGGGCGCTACCGAATGCGGCGCTCGCTGACGCACTAAGCGGCAGGCCGCGCACTTACGCATTGGCAACCTTGCCCTGCTAAAGCTGGGCTATGGTGGAAGCGGGCGATCACGACAATCCGGGTATGGCGCGGCTGCGCGGCGCGCTTGAACGCGAGCTTGGGCCAGATGAGGCCGTGCGCTGGCATGGCTGGCAGCTGGGCTCCATCGATGTGCGCCTTTTCGCATCGTACCTGTTTGCCGTGCCCTGGACCGCCTTCGCTCTTGCCTGGACCGGCATCGCCGCCGGGGCTGTGGCGAGCATGGGCGATGATGGGCCGGGCCTGATCGCCTGGGCCTTTCCGCTGTTCGGCGTGCCCTTCATCGCGGTGGGCGGCTGGATGCTGTCACGCCCCTTCGTGCCGCTGTGGCAGCGCGGGCGGGTGCTGTATGTCGTCACCGATAGCCGTGTGCTGAAGCTGACCTTGGGCCGCGAACTCACCATCGAGGCGGTCCCTGCCGCGCGCATTGGCCTGACCGAGCGCCGCGAGCGGGCGGACGGATCGGGCATGATCAATCTTGCCATAAAGATCGGCCGCGACAGTGACGGGGACCGGCAGACCGAACGCTTCGTTTTCGGCCCCGTTGCCGATGTCATGGGCGCGCAGGCCGCGCTCCATGACATCGCGCGCGGCGGGGTGGTGGCCGGCGCGATCAGCTCTTGAGCTTCCACCCACTGCGCAACAGCGCATAGACGCCTGCCGCAAGCGCCAGGTTCAGCGCCAGCAGCCCCGCCCCGGCGGCCATCACGGCGGTGCCATCGCCAATGTCGCTTTCCCCGAGGAAGCCATAACGAAAACCCGAAATCACATAGAAGAACGGGTTCAGCCGGCTCACCGTCTGGAACACGCCGTGGAGGTTCTCGATCACGTAGAACGTGCCTGACAACAGCGAGAGCGGCGCGATGATGAAGTTGGTGACCGCCGCATTGTGATCGAACTTTTCGGCCCAGATCGAAGTTGCAAGGCCAACCGTTGCCAGCATCAGCGATCCCATCAGGCCGAACCACACCACTGCAAAGGGGTGCGCCAGCCCGAGCGAGACCCCCGGCCACAATGCCATCGCCAATGCCACCGCGCAGCCCACCATTGCCGCCCGCGTGATCGCCGCACCAAGGATGCCTGCCATCAGCTCGCCCGGCGAAAGCGGGGGCATCAGATAGTCGATGATCGTCCCCTGCATCTTGCCGCCCAGCAGCGAGAAGCTGGAATTGGCAAAGGCGTTCTGCATCATGGCCATCACGATCAGGCCCGGCGCTACGAAGCTGGCAAAGGGCACGCCCAGCACTTCGCGCCCCTCACGGCCCAGCGCCACGCTGAAAATCACCAGAAACAGCAAGGTTGTGAAGGCCGGAGCCCAGATCGTCTGCGTCTGGACCTTGAGAAACCGGCGCACCTCCTTCATATAGAGCGCAAGCAGCCCCACGCGGTTGATCCCGATAATCACGGGGGACCCGCGCGGAGTGAACCGGAAGCTCCCGCCGGTCTTGTCATGCGCCGTCAATTCGGTCACGGGAGCAGCGTTACCGGGCGGGTTTGCAGGAGCGTTGTCGGCCATGGGGCTTGTGCCTAGGCCGCAGCCACGTTTCTGACAAGCACCCCTCACCCGGCACCCCTCACCCGGCCAGGCGCCGGACACAGGAACAGGTAGAACATATGAGCTGGACGGACGAGCGCATCGCAACGCTCAGGAAGATGTGGGAAGGCGGCGCGACCGCCAGCGAAATCGCCACTGAACTGGGCGGGGTCAGCCGCAACGCGGTGATCGGCAAGGCGCATCGTCTGGGCCTCAAGTCGCGCCCCTCGCCGGTGAAGGCGAACGAGCAGAAGAAGAAGGCGGCTGCCCCTGCTGCCAAGAAGCCGTCCGCGCCTGCGCCTGTGACAGCCGCGCGTGCGCCCACCGAGCCTGCTGAGCGCATTGCCGCCGAACCGGCCGAACGCCCTGTGCCGCGCGCGGCTGCCCCTGCCGCCCCGCGCACGGAACCTGTCGCGGACAGCGCCGCACCGGCTGCGCCGGCCGAAAACCTGCCCAAGATCGTTTCGGTCGGCCCCGGCGGCTTTCTGCGTCAGGGCCCGGGCGATCAGCGGGCCCCGATCCCGCCGGCCCCGCCCCGCCGCCTCGTGCCCGCCAAGCCGAGCCCGGAAATCGCGGGCAAGACCAGCTTGCTGG
>JAGKSZ010000243.1 GCA_018991295.1 Porphyrobacter sp.
TTCTTGCCGTTGATGATGATCATGTCCTTCGCCCGGCCGACGATGAACAGATAGCCCTTGGCGGTGTAGCCCATGTCGCCGGTATCGAGCCAGAAGTTCCCGTCTTCATCAGGCACAAGGCAATCATCGGTCGCCTCGGGGTTGCGGAAATAGGAGTGCATCACCGATGGGCCGCGGCACCACACCTTGCCGATCTGATGATCGCCGCGGGTTTCACCATTCTCGCCCCGGATCGCCACTTCCATATCGGGCAGCGCCTTGCCGCAGTTCACGATGGCGCGGTAGCGGGCCGGGCGCGAAAGATCACGCGGGGCGCCCGACAGGCGTTCTTCCTCGACCAGTTCGACGCGGATCCCTTCGCCCGGCGGCATCACCGTCACCGCCAGCACCGCTTCGGCAAGGCCATAGGAGGGGGTGAAGGAGGATGCCTTGAAGCCCGCGTCCGCAAAGGCGTTGACGAAGTTCTGCATCACATCCGGGCGGATCATGTCCGCGCCGTTGCCTGCAATCCGCCAGCGCGACAGATCGAAGCGTTCAGCCACGTTCGACTGGCTGGAGATGCGGCGCGCGCAGATATCGTAGCCGAAGGTGGGCGAATAGGAGAGCGTGTTGCCCGGATTGCGGCTGATCATGTCGAGCCAGGCGAGCGGCCGGCGCGCAAAGGCATCGGGCTTGAGGTAATCGCCCGAAACCTGATTGGCGATCAGCGAGAGCAGGCAGCCCACCAGCCCCATGTCGTGATACCACGGCAGCCAGCTGACGCAGCGGTCATTGGTGCCAAGGTTCATGGTGGCGGAATGGCCGTAAAGATTGTGCAGCAGCGCCCGGTGCGTCACCGCAACGCCGGTGGGAAAACGGGTCGAGCCGCTCGAATATTGCAGGTAGCAGATATCGTCCGGGCTGGCCTTGGGCAGCTGGCAATCGGGGGCGGGGCGGGTGGCGAAATCCTGCCAGCTGGTCGCCTCGCATCCCTGCCGTGCGGCAGCGGCCGAGGCCATTTCCGCGATTTCTTCAGGATAGATGAGGATCTTCGGGTCCGAGCTCATCAGCTGGATCGCCAGCTGATCGATGTAGTTGTCCTTGCCCCCGAAGGTGGTCGGCAGCGGCAGCGGCACCGGCCAGGCGCCTGCATAGACACAGGCGCAGAACAGCGCGGCAAATTCCGCGCCCGTTTCCGCGATCAGCGCCACGCGGTCCTCGCGCCCGATGCCTGCGGCCATCAGGCGCCGCGCCATGACAAGAGCATCTTCGCGCATTTGGCGATAGGGATAGACCCGCGCCAGTTCCCCACGCATATCGTGGAAGTTGAGCCCCTTCAGGCTCTGCGCAGCGTAGTCGATCGCGTCGTTGAAGGTTTCAAATTGCGCACGGATTCGCGGCAGGTCGCAATCATTCGGCGTCGGCGTCAAAGCGGCGTCGGTCATAATTTTCAGCGATACCCGTAAGTTGCGGCGCGTTTCATGGTGCTGACCCTTCCGCGCTCTGGCATAACCCCGTGTCGCCGGGCATAGTCCGGCGGCGTCCAATGTTTCGCATTTGATAAGGAAAGTGGCACGAATAAGGCGAAATGGTGTCAGGTCCAGCGAATTCGTCATCGCCCGGTCGCAAGGCCGGGGAGGATCGCCGCTCCGGCGGGCGGCGCGAGCAGCGGGTAAAGCCTCCGCTGACCGAGGCGAAATTGCGCGATCTGGCGCTGCATTATGCGGCCCGCTTTGCCTCCACAGGGGCGCGGCTGGAGGCCTATCTGATGCGCAAGATCCGCGAGCGCGGGCTGGCCGAGGATGCCGACGGGCGCAGGCGCGATGTCGATGTGCCCGCGCTTGTCGCCCGGCTGGTGGAACTGGGCTATGTCGATGACGATGCCTATGCCCGGATGCGCGCACGCGATCTGGGCGCGCGCGGTTATGGCGCGCGGCGGGTGGAGGAGACCCTGCGCCATGCCGGGGTGGGGGAAGGCCTGCGCCGTCTCCATGCCCCCGGCGAGGCCGCCAGCCGGCGTGCAGCGGCGCTGATGGCGCGCAAGCGGCGGCTCGGCCCGTTTGGGGCTGCGCCTGATGGCAGCGATCCCCTCGCTCAGCGCAAGGCCCACGAAAAAGCCGTTGCAGCAATGCTGCGCGCAGGCCACCAGTATGATCATGTGAAGGCGATCCTCGGCGCATCGAGCGCGGCGGATGTCGAGGAATGGATCGGCGAGGCCGCCGAGGACGAAGGGACGGACGGGCAATGGTAAGGCATATTCTGGCGACGGTTGCTGCGGTGCTGGCAGTGGCGGCGTGCTCTCCGGGCGAAGGCACGGCGGCAAGCGCGCAGACCCCGTCAGCCGCCACCGCCGAGGCTGCGCGCCACCCGGTATCGGGCCTCAAGGTGATCGATCTGGTGGTCGAGAGCGGGGGCAAGCAGATCCCTCTCAAGGTGGAACTGGCCGACACCCCCGAAGCGCAGGCGCGCGGCCTGATGTTCCGCACCGAACTGGGCGATAACGAGGGGATGATCTTCCCTTCCGAAACGCCCGAGCCGCGCAGCTTCTGGATGAAGAACACCCCGCTCAGCCTCGATATCATCTTCATCGGGGTGGATGGGCGGATCATGAACATCGCCGCCAACACCACGCCCTATTCGCTCGATTCGGTGCGATCGGCGGGGATTGCCAGCGGGGTGCTGGAACTGCGCGCCGGCCGCGCCAAGGCGCTGGGGATCGCGGCGGGGGACCGGGTGAAGTATTGATTTGCAAGGGCGCCTGCGCGCCCTTGTCCTCGGCGGGCCTCAGACCCTGCGGGTCTGATCGCCTGCGGCTCGCGCCGTGCGCTCGCGGTCGCTGGCGCGACCGAAATCAGCATATTAGTTTGCGTGCCTGCATCCGCAGGCACGTCCTCGGTGCGTTTCGAGCCTTTCAGGCCCGAGCACCTGCGGCTCGCGCCGTGCGCTCGCGGCCCTGCGGGCCGAAATCAGATCCGTTTCGCCCCGTCGCACCAATCTCGGTTGCGCCAGCAACCGCCAAGAATGTGTCCGCGCGGGGGCTGGCACACAAACCAAGGACTCCCCTCTTGGCGCTCCCCGCCAATTCCGCTAGGCGCAGCGGCCATGGGAATCCTCGCAAAAATCTTCACCTGGTGGGACGGTGCCACCATCGGCACGCATCTGTGGGCCAGCCGCGCAGGCGGCGAGCATGTCGGGACCGACGGTGCGGGCAACAAGTATTTCCGCGAACGCGCAAAGGGCTCTGGCCCCAACACCGGCTCCTACACCAGCCGTGAAAAGCGCTGGGTGATGTACAACGGCGCCAATGATGCCAGCCGCGTGCCGGCCGAATGGCATGGCTGGCTGCACGGCACCTATGACGAAGTGCCCGAAAGCCACCTGCCTGCGCCGCGCGTGTGGGAGGCCGATTACACCCCCAACGCCACCGGCACGGCGGCTGCCTATCGCCCGCAAGGCGCATTGGAACGCGGCGGCGTGCGCGCCCGCGCTGTGGGTGATTACGAGGCCTGGACGCCCGGCAGCGCGGACAGCTGAGGGGCAAGGTGCAGGCATTTCGCCTTGCCGCGCTGCTTTCCGGCACGCTGTTGCTGGGGGCCTGCGACTTGTTCGCCGGATCGGACAGCAACGAAGTCGTGAAGGTCCCGCTCGGCGATCCCACCGCCGCGCCATCCGGCCCTGCCGCCAGCGCATCGGGCACAGCCCAGGATGATTACGGCGCGACCCCGATGAACGAACGCGTCGCGGTGCTCGGCCTGCTCAACAAGCGCAACAATGTCTCCGAAGAGATCAAGCTTAAGCCCGGCGAAGCGCGTGAGATCGGCCCGGTCATCATCCGCGTGTCCGCCTGCGAGCGCACCGCACCCTGGGAACTGCCGCAGCAGACCGGGGCCTTCGTGCAGGTCGATATCCGTGAGCGCGGGGCCGCGCAGCATCGCCGCATCTTCTCGGGCTGGATGTTCCTCGAAAGCCCGAGCCTCAACGTGGTCGAGCACCCGATCTATGATGTCTGGGTGAAGGATTGCACGATGCGCTTTCCGGGTGAGGAAGGCCCGGCATCGCCCAAGGCGGAAGGCCCGGCCAAGCCGGCAGCATCGCCATCTGCCGCGCCTTCGCCCGCCCCTGCCGCATCGGCCGCACCCGCCACGTAATCCAGATCGGCCTCCGGCACGAACAGCTGCCAGGCCTCGTCAAGGCGCATCGCCGGATCGCCCAGCGCGCCTTGCAGCCGCCGCCGGTAATCGGCCTGCGACAGGTCCCTTGCCCCCATCGAGCGCAGGTGATCGGTCATGAACTGGCAATCGAGCAGCACGTGCCCGCAGCGGCGCATCAGCGCCACCAGCCACACCAGCGCGACCTTGCTGGCATCGGGCACACGGCTGAACATCGATTCGCCGCAGAACACCCGGTCAAAGCTGACCCCGTAAAGCCCGCCGACCAGTTCGGGCCAGCCCTGATCCCCGACTTGCCAGCACTCCACCGAATGGGCGTGCCCGGCGCGGTGGAGAGCGATATAGGACTGCACGATGCGCTCGGAGATCCACGTATCGGGATGATCGGGGCGCGGTTCGGCGCAGGCGCGGATCACCTGTTCAAAGGCGCGGTCCACCGTCACCGCAAAGCGATCGGCGCGCAGCACCTTCTTCAGCGATTTCGAGATGTGCAGCCCATCCAGCGGGATAATCGCCCGGTCGCGCGGCTCCACCCAGAACACTTCGGGATCATCGCGCCGGTCAGCCATCGGAAAAATCCCGCTGCGATAGGCGAGCAACAGGGTTTCAACCGGGATCGGAGGGCGTTTGGGAGCGTGCATGACCGGATAAGGCAATACAGCCGTGTGCGCCGCGAGGCAAAGTGGATTGCCTAACCTGTGCGCCTTGGCTAATGGGCCGCTTCCGCCAGTGCAGGGGTGTAGCTCAGCTGGTAGAGCATCGGTCTCCAAAACCGAGGGCCACGGGTTCGAATCCTGTCACCCCTGCCATTTTCTGCCCTTGCGGTGACGCTCACCCCCACTTCCCGATCCGGGCCGCCGTTGTGGCGGCGCTGTTTGCGGCGCTGCGCTGTGTTGCGGCCCGATTCGCGCAGCTGGCGCGGCTCCAGCTTCAGCCGATGGTGAAGGTGACGGTGCCCTTCATCAGCTGACCATCGGCGCCTGCGGCCTGCCAGCGGATGTCATAGGTCCCCTTGGGCAGCGGCTTGGCGGTGGTCAGCGTCATGGTCTTGCCGTCATTCGACCATGCAGTGGTGAAGTTGCGGATCGGCATTTCGCCGTGGTTCGGCATCCCCGGCATGGCGGTCATGATGATGCTGACGGCGGCCTTGTCCGGGGCGACAGCTTCGTTGAAGGTCAGCGTGACACTGCGCGCACTGCTGACAGTTGCGCCTTGCGCCGGGCTTGAGGCGGTAACCTTGACCCGTGCCAGCGCCGCTGCCGGAAACGCCAGCGGCGCGGCGGCAATCGCGATGGCGGCAAGGAGGGGGGCAAGCTTCATTGGGGGGACGTCCTTCGTGTTGATCAGAACCAGAAACGGATACCGGCGATGAGGCTGGTGGCCGAAGTGCCCTGCCCGCGCAAGCGGGCAAAGTCGGCGCCATTGCCGGTCCGCCATGATTGCTCGATGCCGATATAGGGCGCGAACTCGCGGGCGATTTCATAGCGCAGCCGTGCGCCTGCCTCGATCTGATCGAGCCCTGCGCCGATGCCGAGCAGCGGGATATCCTGCGCGGACAGATTGGCCTCGATGCGCGGCTGGAGGATCAGGCGCTGGGTGAT
>JAGKSZ010000244.1 GCA_018991295.1 Porphyrobacter sp.
CGGCCACGCCCGGCGAATAGGCAAGGGAAAGGTCGCGCTGCGAAGTCATCGGCTTGGTGGCGACGATCTCCAGCTTACCGGGGCGGATTGTCTCGTGGTAAAACAGCGCCTCGCGCGCGGTGAAGCCGCCCTTGTTCTGGGTGGTGTTTTCCTCGGCCATGGTGGCAGATCCCTCTTGCAATCCCTAAGGTAAATCGCCCCCCGCTTAGCGGTGCGAGAGCGGTTGCGATAGGCGGTTTATCGCACCAGGTCGGGGGAAAGCTGCAACTGTCGTCATTCCCGAATCGGTGCGCATGGGGGTAGGCCGATGGGATGGCTGCGCCCAATGATCACGCCCCTGCTGTCAGGCCCACCCCGATGATGGCGCAATATCTCGCGCTGCGGGAAGAAGCGGGCGATGCGCTGCTGTTCTACCGGATGGGCGATTTCTTCGAGCTGTTCTTTGACGATGCAAAGACGGCGGCGGCGATCCTCGATATCGCGCTGACCACGCGGGGGGAGCATGGCGGGCAGGCGATCCCGATGTGCGGGGTGCCGGTGCATTCGGCCGAAAGCTATCTGGCGCGCCTGATCAAGGCGGGCTGCCGGGTGGCGATTGCCGAACAGGTGGAAACGCCCGACGAAGCCAAGGCGCGGGCAAAGCGCGAAGGGCTGCCGTCCTCCAAGGTGCTGGTGGGGCGCAGCATTGTGCGGCTGGTCACCGCAGGCACGCTGACCGAGGAGGCCCTGCTGGAGCCGCGCCGCGCCAATGTGCTGGCGGCGCTGACGGAATTGCGCGGCACGGTGGGGATTGCGGCGGTTGATGTCTCCACCGGCGCGATGGGGCTGGGGGAATGCCCGGCCGAGCATCTGGGCGCGGCGCTGGCGCGGCTGTCGCCCAGCGAAGTGGTGGTGCCCGAAGATTGGCCGCATGGCCCGGATGAAGCCATCTTCCGCCCCCGCACCACCTTCGCCAGCGATGCCGGGGCCGAGCGATTGCGGTCGGTGCACGGTGTGGCGACGCTCGATGGATTTGGCGCTTTCTCCCGCGCGATGCTGGGCGCGGCGGGCGGCCTTGTCAGCTATCTCGATCATGTCGGGCGGGGCAAGCTGCCGCTGCTGCTCCCCCCGGTGCTGCGCGAGAGCCAGAGCACCATGGCGATGGACGCAGCGACGCGGGGGAGCCTTGAGATCCTCGAATCCGCCCAAGGGGGCCGCGCTGGCAGCCTGATCGGCGCGGTGGATCGCTGCGTGACGGGGGCGGGATCGAGGGCTTTGGCGGAGGACTTGTCCGCGCCGCTGCTCGATGTCGCACAGATCGAAGCGCGGCTCGCGCTGGTGCAGTTCTGGCAGACGCGCCCGATCGAACGGGCGCAACTGCGTGATATCCTTCGGGCGATTCCCGATCTGGGCCGCGCCTTGGGCCGCGTGGTGGCGGGCAGGGGGAGCCCGCGTGATCTCGGCCAGTTGCGCGACGGGCTTTCGGAAGCGGCGCGGCTCCACCACTGGCTCGGCAGCGCGCCCGACAGGCCTGTGCTGCTGGAGGACATTATCGCCAGCCTGACGGGCCACGGCGCGCTTACCGATCACCTTGCCCGCGCGCTGGTGCCTACGCCGCCCACCGAACGCAGCGGGGGCGGGTTCATTGCCGATGGCTATGACGCCGCGCTCGATGAACTGCGCGCCACTTCGGGCGATGCGCGCCGGGCGATTGCGGCGATGGAGGCGCGGTATCGGGAGGAAACCGGCATCGCCAGCCTCAAGATCCGCCACAACGGCGTGCTGGGCTATTTCATCGAAGTGGGCGCGCGTCATGCCGATGCGCTGATGGCCCCGGATAGCGGCTTTACTCACCGCCAGACGATGGCGGGCGCGGTGCGGTTCAATTCGCTGAAACTTCACGAAGAAGCCGCCCGCATTGCCGAGGCGGGCGGCCATGCTCTTGCCGCTGAGGAAGCGCATTTCGAAGCCCTCGTGGCCGAGGTCGTCGCCACCCGCGAAAGCATCGCCGCCACTGCCGCCGCGCTTGCCCGGCTCGATGTCGGCGCGGGCAACGCCGAACGCGCTGCCGAGGGCGATTGGTGCCGCCCCGAGATCGCCGAGGATGCCGGCCTTGCCATCACTGCAGGCCGCCATCCGGTGGTCGAAGCGGCACTGGCGAAGACGGGCGAGCGGTTTGTGGCGAACGACTGCCAGCTATCGGCCGCCAACCGGCTGTGGCTGATTGGCGGGCCGAACATGGGCGGCAAATCGACCTTTTTGCGCCAGAATGCCCTCATCGTTTGCCTTGCGCAGGCCGGGTGCTTTGTCCCCGCATCCGCCGCTCGCATCGGTCTTGTCGACCGCCTGTTCAGCCGCGTGGGCGCTGCTGACAATCTTGCGCGGGGCCGCTCGACCTTCATGGTCGAGATGGTCGAAACCGCCGCGATCCTTGCGCAGGCCACGCCCCGCAGCTTCGTCATTCTGGACGAAGTCGGGCGCGGGACTTCGACTTACGACGGGCTGGCGCTCGCCTGGGCGGTGGCCGAGGCGGTGCACAGCCAGATCGCCTGCCGCTGCCTGTTTGCCACGCATTACCACGAACTCGCCCGCCTCGCGGAAACCTGCGAGGCGCTGAGCCTCCACCATGTCCGCGCGCGTGAATGGCAGGGCGATCTGGTGCTGCTGCACGAACTGGCCGATGGCCCGGCGGATCGGTCCTATGGCCTTGCCGTGGCGCGGCTGGCAGGCGTGCCCGCCCCGGTGGTCGCCCGCGCCAGGGCGGTGCTCGCCAAGCTGGAGGCCACCCGCGAGGCGACCGGCGGGATTGCCGCAGGGCTGGGCGATCTGCCGCTGTTCGCCAACCTGCGCACCGCCGAGCCCCAACCCGCCAGCCCCGAAGCACAGCTTGCCGAGGCCCTGCGCGCTGCCGATCTTGATGCGCTGACCCCGCGCGGCGCGCTCGATCTGCTTTATGAATGGAAGCGCGGCCTGCCCAAGGGCCAGGCCTGACGGCAACCAAGGATTAACCGTGCGGCTGCTATCGTCAGGCCCATGTACAAGGCTATTTTCCAGAACAGCAAGGTTGCCCTGCTTTTCGTGGTCATCACTGTCATGAGCGCGGTGTCGATGGTTGGCACTTCGGACAATGGCGGGCTGGTGCTGCGTCTGACCACCCTTATCGCCGGGCAACGTGCAACTTCGGGCAGCGCGGGCGGGGCGGTGCCTGCAACCCAGCCGCCCCCGCCATCGGTGTTCGGAGACTATCAGCCGCAAAGCGCAGACAGTGCGCCTGTATCGGGCAGCGGCACGGGCACGGGCACGGGCACGGGCGGGCAGGGCTTCAATCCCATGACCGCGCCGCCTGCCCCCGGATCGGTGGTGCAGCAGGGCGGCGCGATCAGCGCAGGCGGGCCGATTCCCGAAAGCGAACTGGCCATCCCGACCGAATAGACGCCCGATCCGCAGGCGCGAACGTCAGCGGGTCGGAACGTCAGCGGGTCGGAACGGGGGCTTCACCTGTATAATCGTAAAAGCCGCGACCGGTCTTGCGGCCCATCCATCCGGCCTCGACATACTTCACCAGCAAGGGCGCAGGGCGATACTTGCTGTCCCGCGTGGTGGTATAAAGCACGTTCATGATATCAAGGCAGGTATCCAGCCCCACGAAGTCTGCCAGTTGCAGCGGCCCCATCGGGTGATTGAGGCCGAGGCGGCAGCCCTTGTCGATATCCTCGATCCCTGCGGTCGACTGGCCGAGCACGAACACCGCCTCGTTGATCATCGGCAGCAGGATGCGGTTGACGACAAAGCCGGGTTCGTCCTGCGAAAGCACCACTTCCTTGCCCAGCCCGCGTGCAAATTCGGTGACGCGTTCGGTGGTGTTCTTTGAGGTCGCAAGGCCGGGGATCACCTCGATCAGGCCCATCACCGGCACCGGATTGAAAAAATGGAGGCCGATGAAGCGCGCAGGGTCCGGTGAATGATTGGCCATCCGGGTGATCGGGATCGACGATGTGTTCGATGCCATGATCGCATCCGGGTGCAGCACCTTGCCCGCGTTGGCGAAGATCGCGTTCTTGATCTC
>JAGKSZ010000245.1 GCA_018991295.1 Porphyrobacter sp.
CAATGGCCTTGCAACGGGAATGTGGACTGATTCGGCCGATGGACGCACGCCGGTCGAAACGATGCTGGTGCGCGAGATCCTTCCGCTGGTGGACAGGGACTACCGCACGATCGCCAGCGCGAAGGGGCGCATCATTGAAGGGTTCAGCATGGGCGGCCATGGAGCAGCCCGGATCGGTTTCAGGCATCCTGAGCTGTTTGGCGCCATTTCGATGCTTGGCGCAGGGCCGCTCGATCCCGAATTTGCAGGGCCCCAGGCGCGTGCCAATCCTGACCTGCGCAGCCGTGTGCTGGACGAGGTGCACGGCGGGAGCATCGAGCGTTATCGGGCCGAAAACCCCTAGATGCTCTCGGTCCTCAGGGCCGCGCAGAAGTCCGCAACCGGTCCGTTTCGGCAGGTGATCGGTTCCACCGATTTCACCGCGGAGGATAATCGCCGGTTTCACCGCCATCTTGCCGATCAGGGGATCGTGCATGATTTCGTCGAAGTGCCCGGAGTCGGGCATGATGTCCTCGCCCTGTTTGCAGCAATGGGCGACGCCAACTGGGCATTTTACCGTCAGGCCACAGGCGCACTCTGACCGGGTGGAGCGACGTTCAAGCGGTGCTCAATCCTTCACACTGTCTTCGAGCGCGTGCATGTCCGCGTCCGAAAGGCCGAAATGGTGTCCGGCTTCATGGATCACCACATGACGCACCAGCGCACCAAAGCTGGTTCCGGTCTCCTCCATTTCGGCTAGAAGTGGTTGGCGGAACAGGGTTATGATGGGGGGCAGGCCTTCGCTGTCCCACTGCGATCTTTCGGTCAGCGCGATGCCTTCATAAAGCCCCGTCAGGTCCCAAGGATCGGCAATGCCGAGCGAATCGAGCTGCTCGTTGCTCGCGAATTCCTCAATCCGGAGCACCACGACTTCAAGTTCGCGGCGGAACACCTGCGGCAGTCGTGCCAGAACAGCCCGTGCCTCGGCTTCAAATTCGGCAGCGGAGGGCTCGTGCATTGCAGATTTGCCTTCTTTTGGTTTGGGGAGGGGTGAATTCGGGATTATCCTTACTACATCGTCGGATGTGGGGACGGCATCCATCCGGCGCAATCGGCGTATCTTTCAAGGAACGCCTCGGGTGGTCGATGGTTGACGTCACTCGGGATCGACAGGCGAGGGGGCTCCGTTCGAGCCGATGAGTGAGAAAGACGACAGACCGATGAACTATATCTCCGCCCACGATCACGACGACGAGTTCGATCCGGAAAATCCGCTCGGCAAGCCCGAGGTGCCCGATAATGTTCAGGATGCGATCCGTACCCTGATTGCCTGGGCGGGCGATGATCCTTCGCGCGAGGGGCTGCTCGACACTCCCAAGCGGGTTGGCCGCGCCTGGCTTGAGTATTGCGAGGGCTATCGTGAAGATCCCTCGATTCACCTCACGCGCCAGTTCAGCGAGGTGGGCGGTTACGATGAAATCGTGCTGCTCAAGGACATTCCTTTCCAGTCGCATTGCGAACATCACATGGCCCCGATCATCGGCAAGGCGGCGATTGCCTATCTGCCGCGAAACAAGGTGGTCGGCATTTCCAAGCTGGCCCGTGTGCTACACGGCTATGCGCGCCGCCTGCAAATTCAGGAGCGCCTCACCGCCGAGGTTGCGCAGTGCATCTGGGACCATCTCGATCCGCATGGCGTAGCGGTAGTGATCGAGGCCCAGCACGGTTGCATGACCGGGCGCGGGGTCAAGACCCCGGGCGTGGGAATGATCACGAGCCGAATTCTGGGCTGCTTCCTTGAGGATGATCGCAGCCGCAAGGAAGTGATGAGTCTGATGGGATACTGACCGCGAGATTTGCGGGCCACCTGGCCAAAAATTTCGCTTGCCTGTGCCTAAATTGCATCAGGTATGGCTTGGCGACAACGACTCGTGTTGTTATTCTGTATCGTAGCCCGGCGCCGAACGACCGGGATATCAAAAGCAGGAGAACCAGCATGAAGTACCGCGTTCTTGCCGGGCTTGCACTCGGCCTAGGCCTTGCATCGCCCGCACTGGCGCTTGAGCATGAAGTGGTGATCGATCACGTGACTGGCCCGATCGCGGCAGATTATCGCGGATCGGTGACTGTCGAGACTGATCAAGTTGGCACGGCGGGCGCTCCGGGTCGTCCCAGCACGCTCCGCTGCAACTGGACGGCCAAGCTGAATGTTGAGCGGGTTGCCAGGGTTGGCGAAACTCTGCGTTCGCAGCGTTCACTGACGCAGGATCATGTTGCCAGTGGTTCACGTCCGGGCTGGTGCGAAACCAATGCACGGGCAATCGACAAGCTGGTGGACAGCCGCCGCGACACGATCCGCACAGCGATGCTGGCGCTCGTCGAGCAGGACCGGGCGACCCTTCTGGCCGAAGCCGATAACGTCGCCCCCAGCACCCGCAGCTAAGCGGTCTTGTGAAGGCCTTTGGAAACGGGGTGCGCCCTTTGCCGGGGGCACCCCGTTTTCGCGTTTGCGATCAGCGCCAAAGCAGCATAGCCTTGCCGTCGCGGGTGTTGTCCCCGCGCCAAAGGAGAATGCCAATGCTGCGTCTGTCCAATGTGCGCCTGATTCTTGCGACTGCACTTGCCGCAGGTCTGGCGGCCTGTTCCGGAGGCGAAGCCAGCGGTGATAGCGCATCGACCGATACCGCCGCTGCGAAAGGTGAAGCGCCGCCGGTAATCAAGGAACGGCACGACAACTTCGAGGCGATCGGGGATGCGTTCAAGGCAGTGCGGGGCCAGCTTGATAGCGACGCGCCCGATTTCGCGCTGATCGCTGCAAAGGCCAACGATATCAACGCGCGGGCCCAAAAGATCGAAACCCATTTCCCCGCCGGAACCAGCACCGAAGATGGCTTCAAGACTGAAGCGCTTCCCGCGATCTGGCAGAAGCCCGAAGAGTTCAAGGCCGCTGCGCAGAAGCTCGTTGATGAAAGTGCCAAGCTGGCGACCCTTGCAGGCGGCGGCGACAAGGCAGCTGTCGGCGCGCAGGCAATGGCAATGGGCGGCGCCTGCAAGGGCTGCCACGATCAGTTCCGGCTCGACGACAAGAAATAACCGCGCATGAGTGACCAGGCAGAAAACGTGAGCGCCTCGCTGCGCGACGTGAGGGTGTGGGACCCGCTACTCCGCCTTACCCACTGGAGCTTCCCACTTTTGATCCCGGCGATGTGGTGGACGGCGGAGAACAGCAAGTGGGCTCTGCACAAGCGGCTTGGTCTGGTGCTGTTCGGCCTGCTGGTGTTCCGCATCCTTTGGGGTTTTCTCGGCCCCGAGACTGCGCGCTTTGCAAGCTTCGTGAAAGGGCCGCGCGCGGTGCTCACCTATTTGCGCCGCGGCGCCCAGGACGATGCCACAGCCATCGGCCATTCTCCACTCGGAGGGTTGAGCACGGTGGTTCTGCTGGCTGCCATGCTGTTTCAGGTCAGCCTCGGGCTGTTTGCGGGCGATCCCTATGACGGAATGACCGGGCCGCTCAATCCGCTGGTCGGCGTGGCGCTGGCCGACACCATCACCGAGGTGCACGAGACGTTCTTCTGGGTGATCGCCGCGCTGGTGGGCCTGCATCTGGCCGCGATCACCTTTTATGCGGTGCGCGGGGATGACCTGCTCAGTCCGATGGTGGGCGGCGACCGTCCGCCGCTGGAGGGTGTTGCCGGGATCGGTCCGATGCCGTGGGTGAGGGGGCTGCTCGCCTGCGGCTTCGCAGGGGGAATCGCGCTGTGGGTGGCCTTCGGGGTGCCGCCGCTGACGTGACCGGATGCCTCGCTTCGATGCATTGCGATTGGAAATCTGAGGATGCCCAAATTTCAGGCCATGGCAGTCTTGGCGCTTTTGGCCGTGGGCAGCGATGCTCCTGCTGCTGACGACAGGTGGCGGGAAGATTTTCCGCAGATCTGCATCTTTCCGGATGATGGCCTCGAGGAGCCGAAGCCTTGCCGGAGTTTCTACCGGATCTCTGACCGTCAGGCCGACGACGGTAGCCGTTACACGACCTATGATTACAAATGGACCGGCCCGGATGGCCGAGAGGTCATTTATGTCCCAGACATCGGCGCCTTCGGCATTGGCCGGTTCACGATCGGCACGCTCCACGACAACCGCTATGACGGGGGCCGCACGTTCAAACCGGCTGTCAGCCATACTCTGCATAGGGACAAGACCGTTATCGGGGCGCCAACCGAACTCTATCTGTTTGCCGTGTGTGACGAATACATCGACGGTAAGCCGTATGATTGCGACTGACAGGGTTCGCGGTTCCTGTCAGCTCCAACGAAAAAGGGGCGCCCCCGTTGTAGGAGGCGCCCCCTTTCTTCTTGGCATGTCGGAAAAATCTTACAGCTGGCCGAGCATGTAATCCGCGCTCGACACCTTGAAATCGCCCGGTTCCTCGACGTTGAGCTGTTCCACCACGCCGTCATTGATCACCATCGAGAAGCGCT
Source organism: Porphyrobacter sp. (assembly GCA_018991295.1). Taxonomy (GTDB): domain Bacteria; phylum Pseudomonadota; class Alphaproteobacteria; order Sphingomonadales; family Sphingomonadaceae; genus Erythrobacter. The sequence goes on from JAGKSZ010000245.1 coordinate 4,458, forward strand.
GCCCGCGCTTGCCCAGGCCAAAGGCCGAGCCGTCCATGGTGAGGCCGATCGCTTCGACGAAATCGGCATTGCCGTCGGCCAGCATGGTGATCGCCTCGCTGCCTGCGGCCTTGTTCCAGGCGCCCATCACGAAGGGATCATTGACCGCGGTGCCGATGATCTCGTCAACGCCCTTAGCCTTCAGTTCCTCGGCCTTTTCGACAAAGCCCGGCAGGTGTTTGGCCGAGCAAGTCGGCGTGAAGACGCCCGGCACCGAGAACAGCGCGACCTTCTTGCCCGCGAAATAGTCGGAGGACTTGACCGGCTGCGGGCCTTCAGGGGTGGCCTTGATCAGGG
>JAGKSZ010000246.1 GCA_018991295.1 Porphyrobacter sp.
CAAGGCCCTTGAGGCCGCCCATCTTCTTGATCTGCTTCATCGCGCGCGCCATTTCCTGGTGCATCTTGAGCAGCTTGTTGACCGTCTGCACGTCGGTGCCGCTGCCCGCCGCGACGCGCTTCTTGCGCTTGGCGTTGAGCAGATCGGGATTGCGCCGCTCCTTGGGCGTCATCGAGGAGATCACCGCCTCGAGATGGACGAGCACCTTGTCGTCCATGCCGCTGGCCTGCATCGCGGCCTTGGCCTTCTTCATGCCCGGCATCATGCCAGCCAGCATCCCGAGCCCGCCCATGCCCCGCATCTGCTTCAGCTGCATGGCGAGATCGTCGAGATCGAACTTGCCCTTCTCAAGGTTGCGCGCCATTTTCTCGGCGTCTTCTTCCTTGATCGTCGCCGCAGCGCGCTCGACAAGGCTGACAACGTCGCCCATGCCGAGAATGCGGTCAGCGACAGAACCCGGGCGGAAGGGTTCGATCGCATCGAGCTTTTCGCCCGTGCCTGCAAACTTGATCGGCTTGCCGGTGACCGCGCGCATCGAGAGCGCCGCGCCGCCGCGCGCATCGCCGTCCATGCGGGTCAGCACCACGCCGGTCAGCGGCACTTCACCGCTGAAGGACTGCGCGACGTTGACCGCGTCCTGACCCGTCAGCGAATCGACCACCAGCAGCACTTCATTGGGCGCAGAAACGCTGGCGACGGCCTTCATTTCAGCCATCAGCGCATCATCGACATGCAGGCGGCCCGCAGTGTCGAGCAGCAGGACGTCGAAGTTCTGGAGGCGCGCCGCTTCCATCGCGCGCCGCGCAATGTCGACCGGCTGCTGGCCGGCAATGATCGGCAAGGTCGCCACATCGACCTGCCCGCCCAGCACCGCCAGCTGTTCCTGTGCCGCCGGACGGTTCACGTCGAGCGAGGCCATCAGCGCCTTCTTGCCGTGGCGTTCGCGGATCAGCTTCGCGAGCTTGGCGGTGGTGGTGGTTTTACCAGAGCCTTGCAGGCCGACCATCATGATCACGACCGGCGGCTTGGCATCGAGCTTGAGGCCTTCGACCTCCATCCCGCCCAGCGTTTCCACCAGTTCATCATGAACGATCTTGATGACCATCTGGCCGGGGGTGACGGACTTCAGGACGTCCTGCCCAACAGCCTTTTCAGTGACGGCATCGATGAAGCGCCGGGCAACGGGAAGCGCCACGTCGGCTTCGAGCAGCGCAATGCGCACCTCGCGCATGGCATCGCGCACGTCCTGCTCACGCAGGGCGCCCCGGCCCTTCAGCTTGTCGAATACGCCCCCGAGACGGTCAGACAGCGTGTCGAACATCGCTCACTTCTCCTGCCGAACGCCCGAGCGCCCGGAAAATGCGAAAAACGCCGGCGGACGAAACCTCGTCGGCCAGCGTTGCGGAAGGTGTCCCCTTGGGGGGTGCGCCTTTCGACTTTGATCAGGATGACTGGTGGAGCCTAGCGGGATCGAACCGCTGACCTCAACACTGCCAGTGTTGCGCTCTCCCAGCTGAGCTAAGGCCCCGAGCCAGTCATCATGCGAAACAGGACAAGGTGTCCTGCCTGCGGGAGGCGGCCATTAGTGGGGCCGCCTCCTGCTTGCAAGCGAAAAAATCAGCTTTCGTCGTCGTCGTCGTCACCCGTGCCGGTGGCAACGCCAAGATCATCGTCGCCGCCGAGGTCAACGTCATTGTCCGGCGAATCGCCATCCTCGTCGATATCCTCGATATCTTCGAGATCGCCCAGATCATCATCGCCGCCCAGATCGGCGTCGGCGTCGGCATCGACCTTCTTTTCGACTTCCTCGAAGGGAATCGGCTGCTTGGACTTGAGCACCGGCTCAGGGTTCCAGGTTTCACCGCATTCGATGCAGGCGACCGGGTCTTCCTTGCCGAGATCGTAGAAACGTGTCCCGCACTTCGGGCAGGTACGCTTGGTACCCCATTCGGGCTTGGCCATCTTTATTCCTCAAAACAGGGCCGACCCATGAGGCGGGCAGGCCAAAAAGCTGCAAATTCTGTGGGCGATTCATCGCAAAAATTGGGTTCGGGCAAGCCCTTTATCAAGAGCAGGCACCGCGAGCGCGGCGCGCCTTGCCAGAAGCGCGGGGCGCTGTCAAAGACCGGCGCCTTATGACCAGCCACCGCTTCTCGTCCCTCGGCCCGCTTACCGGCTCCATTCGCGTGCCGGGTGACAAGTCGATCAGCCACCGATCGCTGATGTTTGCAGGCCTTGCTGTGGGCCGCAGCCGGATCACCGGACTGCTCGAAGGCGAAGATGTGCTGGCAACTGCCGCCGCAATGCGCGCCTTCGGAGCGCATATCGAACGCAGCGCAGATGGCGCGTGGACGGTTGAAGGCGTCGGCGTGGGCAGCCTGCTGGAGCCGCGCGGCGCGCTCGACATGGGCAATTCGGGCACGTCGACCCGGCTGCTGATGGGCCTTGTCGCAGGCCATGCAATCAGCGCGACCTTTGTCGGGGATGCGAGCCTTTCGGGCCGCCCCATGAAGCGCGTGATCGACCCTCTGGCGCAGATGGGCGCGAGCATCGAGGCCAGCGCCGGAGGCACGCTTCCCCTGATGCTGCGCGGCGCAAGCCCTGCCGTGCCGATCACCTATCGGCTTCCGGTGGCGAGCGCGCAAGTCAAAAGCGCGGTGCTGCTGGCGGGCCTCAACACCCCCGGCATCACCCGCGTGATCGAACCCGTCCCCACCCGCGACCATACCGAACGGATGCTGACCGGCTTCGGCGCGAAGCTGGAGGTGGGCAAGGAAAACGGCGAGACGGTTATCGCCATCCATGGCGAGGCGGACCTCAAGCCCATGGACGTGGTGGTCCCGGGCGATCCCTCGTCCGCTGCCTTCTTCATGGTCGCCGCCAGCATCGTGCCGGGGAGCGACCTTACGATCATGAACGTCGGCCTCAACCCGACCCGCGCCGGGCTGCTTCACGTGCTGCGCCAGATGGGTGCGGATATCGAGGAAGTGAACCCCCGCGAAGTCGGCGGTGAGCCGGTTGCCGATCTGCGCGTGCGCCATGCGCCGCTGACCGGGGTCGAGGTCGACCCCGCCATTGCGCCTGCCATGATCGACGAATTTCCTGTGCTGTTCGTCGCCGCCGCGCTTGCCAGCGGCACCACCTGCACCACCGGGCTTGAGGAACTGCGCGTCAAGGAAAGCGA
>JAGKSZ010000247.1 GCA_018991295.1 Porphyrobacter sp.
GCGCGCAGCGAGGAGGCGATCGGCGATTTCGCCGGTGCGGAGGCGGCGCGCGGCTATCGCAATTTCCGGCTCGAGGCGCAGCGCATCTTCGCGGTGCTCGAGGAACCCTTCCTGCGCGGCGAAAAGGCCTCGACCCCGCTGCCGATGATGTGGCGGATCGGCCCGGCGCGGATCGGCGACATGCTCGCGATGCGCCCCTTCGACGGCCTGTGGAACGCGCTCGGCGAGCATTTCAGGGACCAGCGGCTGCGGCAGCTGTTCGGACGCTATGCGACCTATTGCGGCTCCTCGCCCTTCCTCGCGCCCGCCACGCTGATGCTGATCGCCCATGTCGAGGCGCGCGGTGTCTGGCTGATCGACGGCGGCATCCACGCGCTCGCCAGGGCGCTCGCCGCGCTTGCCGAGAAGCAGGGTGCGCTGATCCGGCTGCAATCGCCGGTGGCGGAGGTGATCGTGCGCGAGGGGCGGGCCTGCGGCGTGCGCCTCGCCTCGGGCGAGGTGATCCCGGCCGAGGTGGTGATCTGCAACGGCGATCCCAATGCGCTCGCCGCGAAGCGGTTCGGCGCAGCGGCGGCCGCGGCGGTTCCCCCGGTGACGCCCGCCAAGCGCTCGCTCTCGGCGCTGGTGTGGTATGCCCACGCCGCCACCGGGGGCTCGCTTCCGCTCACCCATCACAATGTCTGCTTCTCACCCGACTATGTGCGCGAGTTCCGCGAGATCGCCGCAGGCCGCCCGCCATCCGACCCGTCGGTGTACCTGTGCGCCATCGACCGCCCGGCGCGCGAGGCGGACACGACCGGCCCGGCCAAGGGGCAGCGCGAGCGCATCCAGATCATCGTCAACGCGCCGGCCAACGGCGACAGCCATGCCTATTCCCACGAGGAGATCGAGCAATGCACCAAGGCCATGAGGAACTCGCTCGCCCGCTGCGGCCTCACGCTGGAGCAGGACGCGCCCCAGATCGTGATGCATCCGCAATCCTGGGAGGCGCTTGTTCCCGGCCACGGGCGGCGCCCTCTATGGCAGAGCGTCGCACGGCTGGGCGGCCTCCTTCCAGAGGCAGGGGCCCAAGACCCGGCTGCCCGGGCTCTATTGCACGGGCGGGGCGACCCATCCGGCAGCCGGCGTCCCCATGGCAGCCTTGTCCGGGCGGCTGGCAGCGCGGGTGATCGGGAAGGGCCTCGCTTCGATGAAGCCATCCCGCCCGGCGGTTACAGCTGGTGGTATGTCGATGCCATCAGCGACGACGGGCAGCACGGGCTGACGATCATCGCCTTTCTGGGCAGCGTGTTTTCGCCCTATTACAAGAAAAGCGGGCGGGGTGATCCGCTGGATCACTGCGCGCTGAATGTGGCGCTGTACGGCCCGCAGGCGCGCTGGACCATGACCGAGCGGCGGCGCAATGCGGTAGAGCGGGATGCCAGCAACCTTTCCATCGGCCCTAGCAATGTGCGCTGGGAAGGCGGGGCGCTCACCATCGACATCGTCGAGGGTGACACGCGGCTGTTCGTGCCGTGGCAGCGGCCTGTGCGCGGAACTGTGCGCGTGTTCCCCGAAATGCTCAACACCGCCGCCTTCGCGCTCGACGCAGCTGAGAACCACATCTGGCACTGCCTTGCGCCTGCTGCGCGGATCGAGGTGGAGATGACTGCACCCGGCCTGTCGTGGAGCGGCAAGGCCTATCTCGATCACAACCGCGGGGCCGAGCCATTGGAAACCGGGTTCAACACCTGGCACTGGTCGCGCGCGCACCTGAAGCAGGGCGCGCTGGTGTGTTACGAAGGCGAGCGCGGCGATGGGTCGTTGTTCGCCAGCGCCTTGCGCTTCGACCGGCACGGCGTGCCCGAGCCGGTCGATCTGCCGCCGATTGCCGCCTTGTCCGACAGCAAGTGGGGCATCACCCGGCGCACTCGCAGTGATATTGGCGTTGCCGAAGTGCGTCGGACCTGGGAGGACACACCCTTCTATGCCCGCTCGGAACTCGCCTCGCGGTTTCTGGGTGAGGAGGTGGTGGCGGTGCAGGAAAGCCTCGACATGCGGCGCTTTTCCAGCCGCCTTGTCCAGTTCATGCTCCCCTACCGGATGCCGCGCCGCAAGCGATAGGCGCCGCTCGTCGCCGGCAATGGCGCGCGGCTAGGGAGAAATCCTAGGGTTCGGCTTGGCGCGTCAGATAGGTGATGCTGGCTAAGCCGCTGCCATGACAGCGGTCTGGCACAATCTGAAGGTGGTGAGTTCGGCAGGCTTTGCCCTGCTTGCGGCCTGTGCGCTGTTTTCTTCCGCCGCGCTGCGGGCGCAGGCAACGCCAGCGGGCGCGATCATCGAAAGCACCGCGCAAGCCACCTATCAGGATGCCGGGTCAGCACGCAGCGTCAGCTCCAATGCGGTGCAGGTGCGCGTTGATGAACTGCTCGGCGTGGCGGTTGCCAGCCGCGATGCCGGGCCGGTCACCGCGCGGGCAGGGCCAGCGGTGCTGCACTTCGGTATCCAGAACACCGGCAATGGGCCCGAACAATTCATCCTCGAACCCGTCACCAGCGTGGCGGGTAACGGCTTTGATGCGGTGCTGGACGGGGTTGCGGTCGATAGCAACGGCAATGATGCCTATGATGCAGGGATTGACCAGATCCTGCCCGTGCCTGCGACCACGGCGATGATCCCCATGGATGGGAACGCGGTGGTTTTCGTGCTGCTGGCGGTTCCCGCAGGCCTTGCCGATGGCGCAACCAGTCAGGTGCGCCTAAGCGTTCGTGCCGCCACCGGCAGCGGCGCTCCCGGCACGGTGTTTGCGGGCGCAGGCGAAGGCGGCGGTGATGCCGTGGTTGGCAGCGCCAGCGCCAGCGCGCTGGCTGGCGGGCAACTGGTCGCCAGCGCCAGTTCGGTGACGCTGGTCGAATGGGCCTCGGTCGCGGACCCGTTCGGCGGGACGGCGGCAGTGCCGGGCGCCATCGTCACCTATTCGGTGCAGGCCCTCGTCACCGGATCGGCCGATGTGGACGGGCTGGTGGTCACCGACGCGATCCCGCCGCGCACCACCTATCGCGCCAATTCCCTGCAGCGCGACGGCGCCCCGCTGACCGACGCCGCTGGCGATGATGCGGGCGAAGCCTCGGCAGCCGGGATCAGCGTCGAACTCGGAACGCTCGCGGGTGGTGCATCGAGCACGGTCAGTTTCGCCGTCGCGATCAACGAATAGGGATGAAGACGATGCGGAAAGTTCTGTTTTCTGTGGGACTTTATCTGAGCCTTGGCCTTGCTCCGGCAGCGGCGCAGCCGGGCAGTCCGGTGCAGCTCGAAGGCTATGTCAAGCGCGAGCAGGTGGTGATCGACCCGAGCGGGGAGCGCCGCAGCGAATGGGTCGATCCGGCCACTGTCGTGCCGGGCGATCGGCTGGTGATGGGCACCCGATACATCAATGATGGCACCGGTGTGATTGAAAATCTCGTGGTTTCCAATCCGGTCCCGCCTCCTGTGCGCGTGGCTGAGGTGGCCGATCCGGCGCAAATCGTCTCGGTCGATGGCGGGCGGAGTTTTGGCGCCTTTGCCGATCAGACCATGCGCGGGGCCGATGGCACCGCCCGCCCGGCAAGCCCTGCAGACATCACCCATTTCCGCTGGACCATCCCTGCTGTCGCGCCCGGCGGCAGCGGGGCGGTCGAATTCCTTGTCATCGTCCGCTGAGTTTGTCTGACGCCTCTTTATGGAAGCCCCCCCCATGAACCGCCGTTCCACCCTCGCCGCCTTGGCTGCCGGCACCGCCATGGTTGCGCTGCAAACCGCGCCTGCCGTTGCTGAAGGCACGACCGCCGGCACCACCATCACCAACACCGCGACGGTCGATTACCGGGTCGGCGGGGTCGATCAGACCGAGATTGTCGCCTCCGACAGCTTCGATGTCGATCGCAAGGTGAACTTCCTTGTCACCCGCGTGTCAGCCCCCACCACCACCGTGGTGCCGGGACAGACCAATGCGGTGATCGCCTTTGATGTCACCAACCTTTCCAACGCCGCCATCGATCTTGCGCTGGCGGCGGCTCAGGTGAGCGGCGACGATTTCAACGTCAACAACGTCGCGATCTATCTCGATGACGGGAACGGGACCTTCGAGGGCACCGAGACGGCCATCACCTACCTCGACGAAATCGCCGAGGACGCGACGGTGCGGGTGCTGGTGGTGGCGGATGTGGCGCTGACCCACAATAATGGCGAGATCGCGGATCTGGTGCTGTCGGCCACGGCCCGCGAAGGCGCGACCCCCGGGGCAGCGGGCAGCGTGATCGCCAGCTCCTCCGGTGCCAACAGCGCCGCAGTGGAAACGGTGCTTGCCGATGGCGCGGGGGCCGATGACGGCGCCAGCGACGGGGTGTTCGGGGCCAGCGGCAGTTACACGGTCTCGGCTGCGACGCTGGAGGTCACCAAGACCAGCCGCGTGATCAGCGATACGGTCAACGCCGCCACCAATCCCAAGGCGATCCCCGGCGCGACGATCGAATATTGTGTGCTCGTCGACAACGCCCCGGGAAGCGCCACGGCCACCAATGTCACCATCACCGATCCGCTGCCCGGCGATCTGACCTTCGATTCCACCTTTGGCATCCGCATTAACGGCACGGGTGACGGGGCGGGCAATTGCAATCAGGATGGAACTGCCGGCGGCAGCTTCAGCGCCGGAACGGTGAGCGGCACGCTCAGCGATATTGCCGCAGGCGAAGCGCGCACGCTCTATTTCCGCGCCACGATCAACTGATCGGGCAGCGGGCAGGCGTGGCGGCGGATGGCGGAGCGGCTCCGGCATGGAGGTTGGTGGTGGGTCGCCATGCTTGCAGCCATGCTGGCGGCGGCCACTCCCGGCGTGCCGCTTGCCGCCCAGACTGACCTTGCCACCATCGACAACATCGCGCAGGCCCGCTGGAACGAGCGCGGCACGGTGCGGGAGACTTCATCCAACCGGGTGCGGCTGGAGATTGCGGCGCAGCGCGCGGCCATTGCCACCTTCCGCATCGCCCCGGGCGGTGCACAAAGCCTGCCCTTTGTCGCCGCATCCTGCCTTTCCGGTGGTGCGGCAGCTGGCCGGCTGCAAACGGTGCGGGTGGAACCAGCCAGCGCATATCGCATCGGTGAGGCAATCCTGTTTGAAATCACCGCGCCTGTTGCCAACCGCGATCCCGCTGCCATCGACACCATCACGCTGCTGGTCACGGCATCGGGCGGGGACCGGGAGAGCCTGACCATTTCCGAAACCGCGCCCGACAGCGGGGTGTTCATCGGCAGCATCGCAACGGCGCAGGCAAGCGGCGGCTCCGGCGCTGATGATTGCCGCCTTGCTGTCGAGCCCGGCGAGATCGTGACGCTGGCCCCGGCAGGGGCAGTGGCCGATATCGCGGCGCTGCGCCGCCAGGTGAGTATCCTTGATGATCCCGTCACCCCGCCTGACGGCGCGATCACGCTGACGCACAGCGTTTCGCGCCCGATCGCACGGCCGGGCGATGCGCTGATCTTTACGCTCGGTGTGACCAATCCCGATCCGGCCCGCGCGCAGGGCGATGTGCAGATCACCGCGCAATTGCCACCCGAGCTGCAGCTGCGGCCCGGCACGATCCGCCTTGATCGCACCGCTGTGGCGGGCGCCGCCACCATCGCGCCGGACGGGCGCAGTTTCACGGTGAGGCTCAGCGCCCTTCCCGCCGGACAGACCCGCAGCATCGCCTATGCCGCCAGTGTGCGCGCCGATGCGGGGGCCGGGCAGACAGAAAGCCTTGGCGAAGTGGTCGGCGCCCGCACCCGCGCGAGCGCCACTGTCAGGATCGAGCGCGATACGCTGGCCGGGCGGATGACGATTATCGGGCGCGTGGTGGCGGGCGATTGCCGCAGATCCGCAACCGCGCCCGGCCTTGGCGGTGTGCGGGTCATGCTGGAGGACGGCAGCTTTGCCGTAACCGATCCCGATGGGCGCTACCGTTTCGAAGGCGTGGTGCCCGGCACCCATGTCGTGCAAATCGCCCGCGCAACCCTGCCGCAGGGGGCTGCCATTTCGGCCTGCGATGCCTCGACCCGCAGTGCTGGCAATGAAGCCTCGCGCTTTGTCACCGGACAGGGCGGCACGCTGGCACGGGCCGATTTTCATGTAACGGGCGCAGAAGGGCCGCAGATCGCCTTTGCCGATCTCAGCAGCGTTGCCGAGAGCGAATTGCGCCCGCTTGCCGCCCCTGCCGCAACCGTCGGGGCAGCGGCTGAGGCGGCTGATTGGCTGGCGCTGGGTGATGGACCTGATGGTTGGCTTGCCCCGTCCGAAGATCACAATCCGCGCGCGCCCGCCGTCAAGGTCGCCTTTCGGCACCGGGCCGGCGATACGGTCCGCCTGCTGGCAGATGGCAAACCGGTGGACCAGGCCGCGCTTGATGGCACGCGCAAGGCCGCCGGCGGGCGCTTCGCAGTCAGCCTGTGGCGCGGCATTCCATTGGCGGGAGAGCGCACGGTGCTGGTGGCCGAAACGCTGGATCCTGCAGGCAAGGTCAAGGCGCGGTTCGAACGGATCGTCCACTTCACCTCGATCCCGGCGCGGGCCGAACTGGTGGCAGGGCAATCGCTGCTGGTGGCCGACGGGGTCACCCGTCCGGTCGTGACCGTGCGCATTACCGATCGCGCCGGTCGCCCTGTGCGCGAAGGGCTGGCGGGCGATTTCGTGCTGAGCGCCCCCTATGAAAGCGCCAGCGCGCTCGAACTCCAGCAGATCCGCCAGCTGAGCGGCGTGGGCGAGGCGAGCGCGCGCTGGGTGATCGAAGGGGACGATGGCCTCGCCCGCATTGAACTGGCCCCCACCATGGTCAGCGGGCGGCTGCGCATCGCCTTCAACTTCGCACAGGACAATATCCGCCGCCGCCAGGAGATCGAGGCGTGGGTTACCCCCGGCGATGTGCCGTGGACAATCGTCGGCCTTGGTGAGGCGAGCGTGGGTGCCCGGTCGGTCGCGGACAATATGGAGGCAGGCGGCAGCTTTGACAGCGATCTGGGCGATCATGCCCGCATCGCGCTGTATGCCAAGGGGCGGGTGTTGGGGAAATATCTGTTGACCCTTGCCTATGACAGTGCCCGCCAGCGTGACGATCAACCGCTGATCGGCGCGATTGACCCTGCCGCCTATTACACCGTGTTCGGGGACGCCTCGCAGCGCCGCTTTGATGCCGCCACGCGCGAAAAGCTGTATGTGCGCATCGAAAGTGCGGCCTTCCGCGCGCTTTATGGCGATTTCCAGACCGGCTTCGATGCCACCACGCTGGGTCGTTATCAGCGCACTGCCACCGGCATCAGCGCCGAGGCGCAGCTTGGTGACGTGCGGATCGCAGCCTTTGGCGCACAGATCGGCAGCACTTTCCGGCGTGACGAGTTTCAGGGCAGCGGCCTTGCCGGTCCTTATGCGCTGGGCAGCCGCGATATCGTGATCAATTCCGAACGCGTCACCATCGAGGTGCGCGATCGGTTCCGCTCGGAGGTGGTGGTCTCCTCGCGCAGCCTGACGCGCTTCATCGATTACACCATCGATGTGCTGTCGGGCACGATCACCTTTGCCGAGCCGTTGCTGTCGCGCGATTTCGATCTCAACCCGCGCATTGCCATCATCGAATATGAAACCGGCAAGGCCGAGGGCGGTGCGATCAATGCAGGGGCGCGGGCCGACTGGACCAGCCGGGGCGGCGTGCTGAGGATCGGGGCAACCGCCATCACCGATGCGGGCACCGATGCAGGCGATGCTGCGCGCACCAATCTTGGCGCGGCGGATGTGCGGCTGATGCTGGGCAATGCCACCGAACTGCGCGGCGAGGTGGGGTTGAGCCAGCGGCAGGACGGCGCGGATGGCGCAGGCTGGCTGGCCGAGGTGCAGCACCAGACCGGCAAGCTTGATGTCATCGCCTATGCCCGCAGCATTGCCGGTGATTACGGCGTGGCGCAGCAAAGCATGGCAGAAACCGGGCGGCGCAAGATCGGGCTGGATGCGCGCTATCAGCTGGATGAAGCCTTCAGCGTGACCCTCAGCGTGTTGCAGGATGCCGCGCTGGATAATGGCGCACGGCGCAGGGGTGGGCAGGGCCAGCTTCTCTGGCGCACGCCCACCACCGATGCCCGGCTGGGATTTGCCCGGTTCGAGGATCGGCTGGCCAATGGCGATACCGGCGCATCCACCGTGGTCGAGACGGGCCTTGCCCGCCGCCTATTCGATAATGCACTTGAGGTGAGCGCGGCCTCCAGCCTTGCGCTGGGCCGGGCAGGCTCGCTCGACCTGCCTTCGCGCCACCAGCTGGCCTTACGCTATGCAGTCACGCGCGATGTGCGGCTGACCGGCACCTATGAGATCGCTGATGGCGCCGAGATCGAAGCGCGGACCCTGCGCGCCGGGATCGAGGTGGTGCCCTGGCAAGGCGGGCGGGTGGTGACCAGCCTTGGCCGCAACAGCATGACAGGGACAAGCGAGACGGCGGGCGGGGGCACTTTTGCCGGGTTCGCGGCGGCACAGACCCTTGAGGTTTCGCCCACGCTCAGTCTCACCGCCACGATTGATGGCAACCGGATCCTTGGTGCAGGCCCGCCGCCGGGGGCGGTGATCAACCCGGCCCAACCGCTCGCCAATGGCGGCCCGCTTGGCGTGGATCAGACCCTGTTA
>JAGKSZ010000248.1 GCA_018991295.1 Porphyrobacter sp.
GAAGGTGTCTTCCATGACCTCGAAGCTGAGGTTCATGCTCGGCAGCCAGTTGTCGAAGCTGTGGCTGACCGAGTTGATCCCGCCTGCAATCGTGCCGGTCGAACCCTGCCGGGTGTCGGCATAGCGAAGGCCAAGGTTGCCGCGCACCGGCACCGCGCCCAGATCGCCATCGATATTGGCCTGAATGTAGAAATTGTGGACCTTTTCTTCCACCACCCACTGCGTATCGAAGTTGGCCTTTTCAACCAGATAGGTGCCATCGGTCAGGAAGGTGGCCGGATTGTAGGCCAGAATGTCCATCCCAAGGCTCTTGGTGTTGGTCGAACCGACGATCGCAGCCGTCGGCACGCGCAGGCCATTGCCGAAGGCCGCCGTGGGACGCAGGAAGCTTTCGTTGGAATCGAAGTCTTTCTGGCGATCGGTATAGAGCCAGCCCACGGTGATCTTGTCGATCAGCCCGCCATCGAACTCCCAATAGGCCTCGGCGCGCAGCTGGTGCAGTTCATCATTGATCTGCGGCTGCTTGATGAAGCCGACCTGCCCCCAGCCGCCCGGATCGGTGAGCAGGACGTTGGCCGGGTTGGTGTAATCGAGCTGGCTGGCAATGGTGTACTGGCCATCTGCCGGGAAGGTGAAGGTCAGCCGGTCCTGCGCGCCGCTGCGGGCACGGCCGGTGCCGGCATAGCTTTCATAGTCGATATCGCTGCGGTTCAGCGTCGAGTAGCCATAGTCGAGCACTAAGCCGAGATTGTCGGTCGCCTTCCACTCCATATTGCCGCCCAGCGCAAAGATTTCGCTTTCGGCGCCTTCGGTGTCGGTGCGCAGGATCGGCACGACCGCGTTGTAGGTGGCGCTTTGCGCAAAGGGCCCGCTGCCGGTCGCCCCGCCGAAGGTCGCGCCGCTCCACGAGGCAATCGGGGTTTCGGTGCCGCGGAAGATGCCGCTGTCGCTGGTGTCGGTGTAAAAACCATCCAGCGTCAGCGAGAAGCGGTCGGTCGGCTCGAACTGGAGCGTGCCGGCCACCGAAGTGCGCTCGAACGAACGGCTGACCGCGCCCTGACGCGGGTTATCGGCCGGGTAGATCACGCCAGCAGCGGAGCGGCCGATCTGGAACTGGTTGGTCTTCAGCTCGCGGCTGATGAACTGGGTGGGGTTCGACTGCACGGTAACGCCCAGCGCCCAGCCCACGGTGCCCGCTTCGTTCTGGTCGATATAGCTGCCGAAGAAGCGGTAGCCATCGGCGGCGAAATCGGGGTTGAGCTGGCCGCTGTCATTGATGGTGTAGGTGGCCGAAGCGGTCAGCTGGCGCTTTTTCGAATCGAGCGGCTTGACCGTGCGCAGGTCCACTGCGCCCGCGATGCCGATGGCGGCAAGCTGCGCATCGCCGGTCTTGTAGACCACGCCCTGCCCGATCAGTTCGGAGGGGAACTGGTCAAATTCGATGCCGCGGTTGTTGCCCGCCGACACGACTTCGCGGCCATTGAGCAGCGCGAGGGAGAAATCCGGGCCAAGGCCGCGGATCGAGATCTGCTGCGAACGGCCGCGCACGCGCTGGGCGGTAACGCCGGGCAGGCGCGCAAGCGTATCTGCGATCGACAGGTCAGGCAGGAGGCCGAGGTCTTCGGCTGCGATCACTTCGACGATCGAAGTCGCGCTCTTCTTGGCATCGAGCGAGGACTGGATCGAGCCGCGGATCCCGGTGACGACGATGGCATCGCCCTCGCCTGCACCTTCGAGCACGGCGGCCGCCTGCTCGTCCGTTTGCTGAGCCATCACCGGCGCAGCCGTTGCCGCGAGCGCCAGAAAGGTCGCGGCCCCGCACAGCAGGCGCGCGCTTGCATTGATCCCGTTCATTTTCATCAGAAGTCCCCTCCCGCAAGCAGCCTTTGGCGGATGCTTTTGCAGTTTTTTTCATAGCCGATCCTGAACCGCAGGTAAATCGGCAATCTCGGCTTGGCCGGGGGAGGTGCGGAAATCTTATTTTCTGGCGTTCTTTCAATATTTTGAATGGCATTTCTTGCACAAAAATCGGGCATAATCGCTTGGTGGAGTGCCGTCATGTTGCGCGATTGTCACAGTTTTGGCCGCTTTCCCGCACGCCAATCCACACAGGCGCAGCGCAGACTCGGCCAAAAGCTCGCCTCGCCCCGCGGTATCGCAATTTATAAGCTATTTTTCATATGCTTAACTAACGCCCTTGGAGTGCGGGGGTGAGTTTGTTAGGCTCCCGGACATGGCCGATCAGCCCGCCCAGCCCCTGCAAGCCGCCCCGTCCGCCTGGGGAATTGCCCCGGTCAATCCGGTGCTTGAGGCGTTTTCAGAAGATAATCATAGGCTTGTAAGCATCGACGGCTTTCTCGCGCAGCCCGATCAGGTCATTTTGCAAGCCATTTTGCAAAATTTTGCAAAAATCACGCCGCAATATCCCGGGGTGCGCGCCGCGCTTGATCCGGCGGTGTCCCGGGCCTGGCTCGGGCAGCTTTCGCCCCTGCTCGATCAGTGGTTTGGCGGCGCCGCAGGTTCGGGGGGTGCCCCCTGGGCAATGCAGGCGTGGTATTCGCTGGTGACGACCCCGCCCCATGCCCTCGCCCCGATCCAGTGCCTGCCGCATATCGACGGCACCGATCCGCGCCAGATCGCCATGATGCTCTACCTGCACGACACGCCGCACGGGGGCACGGCCTTCTTCCGGCACCGGTCAACCGGCCTTGCCGCGCTGACCGCCGATACCTACCCGCGCTATGCCGCAGCCGTGCAGGCCGAATATGGCCGCACCGGCCTGCCCGCGCCCGCCTATCCCACCGATGGCGCACCCCATTTCGAGCGCATCCACGTGGCAGAAGGGCGCTTCAACCGCGCGGTGTTCTATCGCGGCAACATCCTCCACAGCGGCGTGATCGACAACGCCGCGCCGCTTTCTGCCGACCCGCGTGAGGGCCGGCTGACGATCAATGCCTTTTTCCGGCCCGCTGCGGGCTGAGGGCGACAGGGGACAGACCATGGACAGGCCTCAGGTGAACAAGCTGGTGATTGTCGGCGGCGGCACGGCGGGGGGGGGGG
>JAGKSZ010000249.1 GCA_018991295.1 Porphyrobacter sp.
TAATGAAGCAACCAAATTTCCAGAGATAGGCCATGGAGAGAAATGCCCGATTGATCGTGTGCCCACCGCCAGATCCGATCCTGCCCCGCGCCCCTTATTGTTATCGCGGGAAGAGGTCTGGCGTATCCGATGGGTTGTACCCGCTGCGACCTCTTCGGCGACTCTAGGTGTTTTCCCTTAAAAAGCCATGACAGTTTTGGCGACTTGCGGCGAACCGTTTTGCGCGCCATGGCGAACCGATGGCCTTCAAGGAAGGAACGGGTGTGCCTGCTGACAGCCCTGCGCATGATGCCCTGCATGATGTTGTCATCATCGGCTCGGGCGCGGCGGGCTTGACTGCGGCGCTGGCGCTGGCAGAGGCGCGGCGGGTGCTGGTGCTGGCCAAGGGCTCGCTGACCGGCGGATCGACTGCCTGGGCGCAGGGCGGGATCGCTGCGGTGCTGGATGCGGGCGATACCTTCGAGGACCACATCCGTGACACGATGGTGGCCGGCGCTGGCCTCAATGACCGCGACACGGTGGAATTCGTGATCGAACGCGCACCGGCCTCGATCGACCGATTGTGCGAATTGGGCGTCCCCTTCAACCGCGAGGAGCACGCCCTGCATCTCACCCGCGAGGGCGGCCATTCCCACCGCCGGATCGTCCATGTCGATGATGCGACCGGCTGGGCGGTGCAATCGGCGCTTCTCAAGGCCGCCGAAGCCCATCCCAACATCACCCTGCTGCCGGGTCGCACCTGCATCGACTTCATCACCGATCGCCACCGCGAGCAGTTCTCCGCAGCGGGCCGGGTGTGGGGCGTCTATGCCCTGTGCGAGGAGACCGGGCGGGTGGAACGCCACGTTGCCCGCGCCACGATCCTTGCCACCGGCGGGGCGGGGCGGGTCTATCAGTTCTCCACCGCCCCGCGCGGCGCGACCGGCGATGGCATTGCGATGGCATGGCGGGCGGGCGCGCGGGTCTCCAACATGGAGATGATGCAGTTCCACCCGACCTGCCTTTACCATCTTGAGGTCAAGAACTTCCTGATCACCGAGGCCGTGCGGGGCGAGGGCGGGCACCTGCTCCACCCCGAAACCGGGCGGCGCTTCATGGTCGATTACGATCCTGAGCGGATGGAGCTGGCCCCCCGCGATGTTGTGGCGCGGGCAATCGACGATCAGATCAAGCGGTTCGGCCTCGATTTCGTCCATCTCGATATCAGCCACCAGCCCGCCGATTTCGTGCGCGGGCACTTCCCGACCATCTACGAGAAGCTGCTGGGCCTGGGGCTGGACATGACCAGGCAGCCGATCCCGGTCGTGCCTGCGCAGCACTATACCTGCGGCGGAGTAGTGGTGGATTTGCAGGCGCGCACCGATGTGCCGGGGCTGTGGGCTGCGGGCGAATGCACGGAAAGCGGGTTGCACGGCGCAAACCGGCTGGCGTCCAATTCCCTGCTCGAATGCTTCGTTTTCGGGGAGGCGGCCGCGCAGGATATCCTTGCGCGCTGGGACACGCTGGAGGCCCCGCCTGCGATCCTGCCATGGGATGAAAGCCGCGTGACGGATTCGGACGAAGAAGTCGTCATCAAGCAGAACTGGACCGAAATCCGCCGTTTCATGTGGAATTATGTCGGCATCGTGCGCACCACCAAGCGCCTCGAACGCGCCGCCAGCCGCATCGAACTGCTGAAACGCGAGGTCGAGGATTACTACGGCGCCTTCCGCGTGACGACCGACCTCATTGAACTGCGCAACCTGCTGCAGGCGGCCGAGCTGATCGTGCAGAGCGCCCTCAAGCGCAAGGAGAGCCGGGGGCTGCATTACACGCTGGATTATCCGGCGCTGGCGGACGAGGCCAAGGATACGGTGCTGGTGCCTTAGGGCACCTCTCCGTTCGCCCTGAGCTGGTGTTGCTGCGCAACAGCTTCGCTTCCGAAGGGCTGCTTTTCTTTTCAATGCACCGGCAACAGAAGTGCGGTGCTTCGTCAGGCTCAGCCCGAGCGGGGTTGGCGTCAGCGGAATTCGGAGTGCGTTCAGTTTCGCACGGCTACGCACGCTCGGTATGACGATCAAAAGGGTGCACCGATGAAGAAGCTACCGGGTTTTCTTGCACTTACCGCGCTGATCGCCGCGCCCCTCGCCGCGCAGGATGATCCCGCGTCTTCGGACAACGCCATCGTCGTCACCGCCCAGCGTTCGGGCGCGCCGATGTGGGTGGTCGAGACGCCCACCGGCACCGTCATTCTTGTGGGCGAAATCCGGGCGATCCCCAAGACCACCCCGTGGGAGCCAGCGCGCCTTGAGGAAGCCACACGCGCGGCTGACCGCGTGATCTTGGGTGCGCGGCCCAAGGTTTCGCCGGGGGATGTGCTGCGGCTGATGTTCTCAGGCGGCAAGCTCACCAAGCTTCCCGACAAGACCGTGGCGGGCGATTACCTCGATCCAGCGGCGCTCAAGCGGCTCGAAGCCCTCGGCACAGCGCACAAGGAGGATTATGCCCGCCAATCCTTCCTGCTCACCTCGTTCCAGATGCTGCGCAAGGAACTGCGCTTCAACCGCGATACCGCGCGCGATGCATCGGATGTGGTCAAGGACGCCGCCGAAAAGGCCCGGGTCCCGCTCACCCGCGCCGCGACCCTCAGGGGCGAGGACGTGATCGACAATCTCTTCGAAGCCCCGCCTGCGGCCCACATCCCCTGCCTTGCCGCCGCGATGGATGCGGTGGAGGCGGGCCCGGATATCGTCGAGGCCCGCGCCACCAATTGGCGGCGCTTCAAAATTCCCGCCGTGATGGCCAACCCGCTGGAGGCCGCGCTCGGCCAGTGCTGGCCCTGGGCGGACGAGACCTTGGGCAGTGAACTCCGGACGATCTGGGTCGACCGCATCGCTGAGGCCAGCGCCGCGAAGGGCACCACGCTGGCCGTGGTGCCGCTAAGGGTGTTGGCGGAAGAGGGCGGGGTGCTTGACCAATTGGACGCGCGCCGCTTCGATATCGCCGGACCCCCGTGGAAGTGACCATGCGGGGCCTTTGAGAGGATCAAGCCGCCCCATGCCTATCGTCGTCACGCCCAACACCGGCATCGAGATTTTCTACGAGGACACCGCCGAGTCTGGGGGACCCGCCGATGCCCCGGTGATCCTGCTGGTCATGGGTCTTGGCGCGCAGATGACGCTGTGGCCGGATGAACTGGTGGCGGCGCTCGCGGATGAAGGTTTCCGGGTGATCCGCTATGACAACCGCGACATTGGCCTGTCGCAAAAGTTCGAAGGCGCCCGGGCCCCCTCGCTCCCTGTCCAGCTGATTCGCCGGAAGATCGGCTTCCCGGCGAAGGTGCCCTATACCTTGAAGGACATGGCCGACGACGGCATCGGGCTGCTTACCGCGCTCGGCATCGACAAGGCCCATGTGGTCGGGGCGTCAATGGGCGGGATGATCGTGCAGCTGATGGCGATCCACCATGCCGAGCGGCTGCTGACCATGACCTCGATCATGTCCACCACCGGCAATGGCAAGCTGCCGCAGGCCGAAAAGAACGCGATAGCGGCACTGACCGCGCCGCTGAAAGGCATGGACGAGGCAACGCTGGTGGCCCACGGCCTCAACATCATCCGCAACATCGGCAGCCCGGAAAGCGCCGAATTCCCGTTCGATGAAGCCGCGCAAGCCGAGCGGGTGCTGGCGAATATGCGCCGCTCGGTCTATCCGGCGGGCCTGCCGCGCCAGCTCGCCGCGATCATTGACGATGGCGATCGCACCTCGCGCCTTGCCAGCGTGCGGGTGCCGACACTGGTGCTGCACGGCGAGGCCGATCCGCTGGTCAAGCTCCCCGGCGGCGAGGCAACCGCAGCGGCAATCCCCGGCGCAAGGCTGGTGACCTATCCGGGATGGGGGCACGATCTGCCGCTGCCGCTGGTGCCGCGTCTGGCGAGCGAGATTGCAGGCCACGCACGCGGGGCGTGAGGCCGACACGCGCGTGACAGCTTTCGGGAAAGGCTTGTGGCCAAGCGAGTGACCGGAATTGGGTGGGAAACTGCCGCATGGGCGCTAGGCCCACCCCGCTGCGACTAGGCGGCAAAGCCGCCAAGTCTCGCTCCCCTCCCGCTTGCGGGAGGGGTTGGGGGTGGGAATGCGCGAATGACCGCAACGGGGTCGGTTGCTGAAAGGCGGGAATTTTTCAGAAGGCGGGCCAAGCCGCCCTACCGCTTTCGGGATCGAGCATCTGCGCCGCTAATGGCCGCAGATGGGTGGTTTTTGCCACCTCCCCTCCCCGGACTTGATCCGGGGCCCCGCTCTCTTGCGACGCACGAGAAGAAAGAAGCGGGGTCCCGGGTCAAGCCCGGGAAGGGGAGAACCCGACTGGCAATTCAGGGGTCGTTTGCAGAACGGCAACATTTGGCAAACGAGCCGGTCTTTCGGACGCTCGTTCAGGCTATAAGGTTTGCCCGTCATCCAGCACGAAGTCCGTGCCCGTCACGAACTCGCTCGCGTCGGAACACAGGAACAGGATCATCGCATCGAGCCCGTCCTCGCCCATCAGGCGGCGTTTGGGAAAGCGCGCGATCTGCTTTTGCCCGCCCTCGGTATCGAACCACGCATCGTTAATCGCGGTGCGGATGTAGCCGGGGGAGACGGTGTTGACGTTGATGCCGGTGCGCGCCCATTCGCGTGCCAGTGTGCGCCCCGCCTGCACCACGCCCGCCTTGCTCGCCGAATAGGCGACGAGCCCGGGCGAGGGTTCGAAGGCGGTGATCGAGGCGACCAGCAGGATCCGCCCCCGGATGACCCCCGCCGCCATCATCCGCCGCGCGCCCTCGCGCGCGGTCAGGATCGCGCCGGTGAGGTTCACCTGGAGCGTGTGCGCGATTTCCGCCTCGCTCATCGCGGTGATCATCCCCGCGCCGTCGACGCCCGCGTTGGCGATCACCGGGTCGATCGGGGAGCCGAAAGCCGCCTCGGCGGCGTCGAAGCCGGCGATGATGTCGGCCTCGCGCGCGACGTCCATCTGCACGGCGGCGGCGCTTTCGCCGATCTCGGCGGCCAGCGCGGCGAGCCGGTCAGCCCGGCGCGCGCCGAGCGCGACCTTGGCGCCGTTCGCCGCGAGGCGCCGCGTCGAGCGTGGCGGGGAGCGTGATCGTGCCGCCGATGGCGGCGCTCGCCAGCCCCGCCCCGCCGCATTCGAGCCCGCCCAGGCGCAGCGGCCCCGCGCGACGCGGCCCGCCCCTGGCCGGGGTCCGCGCGCCGCACAACGGCGCCCGCCCCGCCCGGCCACCCCCCCCCCCGCCCCCCGGCGCG
>JAGKSZ010000250.1 GCA_018991295.1 Porphyrobacter sp.
GGCCGGCTTGGGGAGAGGGCGGCCGCCCCGAGGGGAGCGTGTTCAGGCGACGCCTGCGGCGATCGCCGCAATCGCCAGACCCCAGATCACCAGCAGCACCGGCAGGATCAGCACCTGAATGGTCGCATCGCGTGCCGCCAGACGCCCGGTGTTGGTCATGATCCCGCGCTGTTCGAATTCGCCCATGGTCTGCGGCGAGCTGGTGTTGCCCGCCAGCCGCGTCCAGATTGCAGGAATGCCGAACCCGGCGATGATGAAGACCACGAAAATCGCCATCGGGATTGCCAGCACCGGATTGGCAAAGGCGCTGCCGACCACCAGCAGAAAGCCGAGGTATCCTGCCACGGTGCCTGCATAAAGCGCGGTGGGAAGGCCGAAATTGCGATCAGCCTCGACCTGATGGCGAACCGGGGCCTGGGCGGGATGATCAACAACCCGCGCATCGCCGCGGGCGATAAGATCATGGACGATGTGGCTCATGAGATGATCCTTTCCTGTGTTGGAAAGGGAATTACCCCGCGCGCGGTGCGCCCGCTTTGACGCCGATCAAATCAGCCCTGCCAGCGGGCCAGATCGGCAGCATCCTGCGCGCGCGGTTCGATCCAGTGCCATTGTCCGCCACGCTTTTCACGCTTCCAGAACCATGCGGCGCTCTTGAGATGGTCCATGCAGAAATCCACCGCATCGATGCAATCACGCCGGTGCAGCGCAGCGGCCGAGACGCAGACGATCGGCTCGCCCGGGCGCATCAGCCCGACGCGGTGGACCATAAGCAAGCCCATCAGATCAAAACGCGCAAAGGCGCGATCGGCAAGCTCGTGCATCCCCGGCAGGGTCAGGGGCTCGTAATGGGTGAGTTCAAGCGCCTCGACGCCCTGATCGTAGCGCACTTCGCCCACAAAGGTGCACACGCCGCCCAGCCCCGGATTGGCCTGCGTGAACGGCCCGATCAGCGTGCCGGGGATGAACATCTGGTGAGCCAAGCGGATATGGCGCATCAGCCGCCCGACACCGGAGGAAGCAGCGCGATTTCATCGCCCGCATTGGCCTGAAGCTTCATCTTGTCGGGCAGCAATGCGCCATTGACCGCCACCCGCACCCGCGGGTCGTCCAGCGCCTCGGCCAGCGGCGTTGGCAGGGCCGCCTTCAGCCCTTCCCAGTCCAGCCCCGCCGATCGCGGCAGCGGCAGCGCGATGCTGGGGGCATCGGCAAGGTCAGCCAGCTTGCCCAGAAGAACAATGGTCGCCACGCCTTTCAGCCCCCCGTCATCGACATATGCCGCGCCAGCGCCGGGGCCGCGCCGCGCTGGTCCATGCGGAAATGGTGCTTTTCGGGCTTGATCCGCAGCGCCTCGTCGAGCGCGGCGGCGAGGTTGGCCTCAGGCGCATCCGACCGCAGGGCAGCGCGCAGATCAACCCGTTCGCCCCCGCCAAGGCAGGGATAGAGCTGGCCGGTCGCCGTCACCCGCAGCCGGTTGCACCCCGAACAGAAATTGCCCGTGTGGGGCGCAATGAAGCCAAGCCGGCCGCCGGTTTCGGCCACATCGACATAGGTGGACGGGCCGCCCGTGCGGTGATCGCTGTCGGTCAGCGTCCAGCGCGCCGCCAGCTGCGCGCGCACGCTATCGAGCGGGAGATACTGATCGAGCCGTTCCTCCTCGACATCGCCCAGCGGCATGACCTCGATCAGGGTGACGTCATGGCCCTCGGCATGCCCCCAGGCGATAAGATCGGCCAGTTCATGCTCGTTGACGCCCTTCAGCGCCACGGCGTTCAATTTCACCTTGAGGCCCGCAGCTTTGGCCGCAGCGATCCCTTCGAGCACCTGCGGCAGGCTGTCGCGCCGCGTCAGCTCGGCAAACCGTTCCCGGTCGAGAGTGTCGAGCGACACATTCACCCGCCGCACCCCGGCCCGCGCCAATGCTTCGGCATGGGTTGCCAGCTGCGTGCCGTTGGTGGTGAGGGTCAATTCCTCCAGATCATGCCCGAGACGGCGGCCGAGCGCGCCGAACAGGTCAATAATGTCGCGCCGCACCAAGGGCTCGCCCCCGGTGATGCGGATCTTGTTTACCCCGCGCGCAATGAAGCCGGTGGCAAGGTCATACAGCTCCTCAAGGCTGAGAACCTCCTTCTTGGGCAGGAAGGTCATGCGTTCGGGCATACAGTATGAACAGCGCAGGTCGCAGCGATCCGTGACCGACAGGCGCAGATAGGTGATGCGGCGCTGAAAGGCATCGACCAGCGGGCGCGCGGCACCGCCGACGAGGATCAGATCAGGCTTGCGGGCGACAGACGGCGGCACGGCATCATTCATGGCATACCAGATACTGCCCTGTCACCCCGGGCGCATTTGCCAAAAATCCTAAGGTCGCATCACGCGCTTCGCCGGGCAGGCCAGCAACGACATTGACGCGGCTGGGCGCAGCCTCACGCGCCAGATCACGGGCCAGCGCCAGCCGCCAGTCGCGGTGGTCATGGGCGGCCGGCGGCAGGAGGATCGCAAGGGCGGTGGTCGCCGGATCGGCCAGCAGCGCGCGGGCCGCCTCCAAATGGAGCGCCATGAAAGCGGTTGCCGCATCCAGCGGCGCATCAGGCAGCAGGCCGGTTTCTAGCTGCCGCTGCACGGGCCTCAACCCCCGTGTTCGGGTCGGCGGGCGCGGTGCAGGGTGATGCCGATCTGCTCGCCCGCTTCGGCAATGGCGAGCTTGACGATCTTCACCGTCACCGCCGCCACGCGCGCATCCTGCACGAACAGCGTTTCGCAGATGTGATCGGCCACCGCTTCGATCAGCTTGAAGTGCACACCCTTGGGCAGGCCTTCGGAGGCGGCGAATTTGAGATCCATGTAGTTCTTGGACGCCTCCAGCGGGGTGTCCGGATCATAACGATCGGCCACTTCATATTGCGCCGCGATCGAAATGCGCAGCGGCTGGGGCTTGCCGGTCTCCTCGGAATAGATGCCGGTCAGGACATCGACGACGAGATCGTTGACTTCAAGGGTGAGGGTATCGGTCATTGCGAGGCCCGTTGGCAGGATGGGGGGCGTAAGTCCAGTCTTGGCGCGCGGCGCGGGCGCCGGCGAAGGCCCACCCCCGGCCCCTCCCGCAAGCGGAAAGGGAGGATCAGCGCCAACCAGTCCACCTCCCGCTTGCAGGAGGGGCCGCGGGTGGGCCTGTCAGCCGTTCGACCACCGCGCAAAGATTGCCGTCGGCAGCAGCCTGCCGCCCCCTTGATCCATGGCACCCACCTCGCGCACGGCAAGATCGCCGTGTTCGATCGTGCCGGGCAGATGGCCGAGTGCCTCCTCCAGCAATCCGGCAATCGCAAGGCTGCTCATGCGCACGGCATAGACGGTGAGGAACAGGAAGCGGCTGTCCTTGTCCAGAAGCCTCGCGCAGTCAGCGACAAGGCCGGGGAGGTGTTCCTCCAGCCGCCACACCTCGCCTTCGGGCCCGCGGCCGAACTTGGGCGGATCGAGGATGATCCCGTCATAACGCCTGCCCCGCCGCACTTCGCGCGCGGTGAATTTGGCAGCATCATCGGTCAGCCAGCGGATCGGGCGTTCCGTCATGCCGGACAGCGCCGCATTCTCGCGCGCCTGTGCGACCGATTTTTTCGAGGCATCCACATGGGTCACCTTGCCAGCCTGCGACAGCGCCAGCGTGCCAAGGCCGGTATAGCCGAACAGGTTCATGGTTTCGGCCTCGGTCATGCTGCCCAGCTGGCCGCGCATCCAGTCCCACACCGGCGCCATATCGGGGAAGAATTGCAGGTGGCGGAAGGGCGTGGGCCGCGCGGTGAAGCGGACCTCGTTCCATGCCAGTTCCCAGCCTTCGTCGGGCAGGCGCTGCTCGAACTGCCAACGCCCGCCGCCATCCTCGTCAGAACCGGGGATGAATTCGCCGTCCGCCTGCCAGTCTGCATGGCGCGGCTGCCACAGGGCCTGCGGTTCGGGACGGATGA
>JAGKSZ010000025.1 GCA_018991295.1 Porphyrobacter sp.
CAAGGGCGGCCTGCGCGACCTCCAGACGCTCTACTGGATCGGCAAGTACATCCACCGCGTCGAGACCGCCTCGCAGCTCGTCGATGTCGGGCTGTTCACCCCGGCGGAGTATCGCAGCTTCCGCCGCGCCGAGGGCTTCCTGATGGCGGTGCGCTGCCACATGCACATCCTGACGGGCCGTGCCGAGGATCGCCTGACCTTCGATCTCCAGCGGCAGGTGGCGGCCGCGATGAAGTTCGCCGACCGCCCGGGCAAGAGCGCGGTCGAGCGCTTCATGCAGTACTATTTCCTGCAGGCGAAGCGCGTCGGCAGCGTGTCCGGCGTGTTCCTCTCGGCGCTCGACGCGGAGTTCGCCAAGAAGCGGACGCGGTCGGGCTTCTTCGCCGGTTGGACGCAGAAGCCGCGGATGCTCAAGGGCTGGGTGATCGAGGCGGGTCGGATCCGGGCGCCCGGCGACGACTGGTTCGTGGACGACCCGGTGCGGCTCATCGAGGTGTTCCAGCTCGCCGAGAGCGAGGGGCTCGAGGTGCACCCCCAGACCATGCGCCAAGCCGATCGCGACGCGCGCCTGATCGATGGCGAGGTGCGCCGCAACAAGCGCGCCAACGCGCTGTTCCTCGATCTCCTCGCGGGTCGCAAGGATCCCGAAACTGCGCTCAGGTGGATGAATGAGGCCGGGGTGTTCGGTCGCTTCGTGCCCGATTTCGGCCGGGTCAATGCGCAGATGCAGTTCGACATGTACCACCACTACACGGTCGACGAGCACACCATCCGCGCGATCGGCCTGCTCAGCCAGATCGAGCGCGGGCTGCTCAAGAAGGACCACCCGCGCGCCACGCAGGTGATCCACAAGATCGCCTCGCGCCGCGCGCTGTTCGTGGCGGTGCTGCTCCACGACATCGCCAAGGGACGCGGCGGCGACCACTCGATCCTCGGCGCCGAGCTCGCATGGCGGCTCGGCCCGCGCTTCGGGCTCGACGACAAGGAGACCGAACTGGTCTCCTGGCTCGTGCTCCACCACCTGCTGATGAGCCGCACCGCGCAGAAGCGCGACCTCACCGACCCGAAGACGATCGAGGATTTCGTCACCGAGGTGAAGACCATCGAGCGTCTCAGGAACCTCGCGATCCTGACGGCGGTGGATATCCGCGCGGTCGGGCCGGGCACCTGGAACAGCTGGAAGGGCCAGCTGCTCGGCGAACTTTACGATGCCACGCAGGAACGCCTGCGGCTCGGCCACAAGGGCACGGGCCGCAAGGCTCGGGTTACGGCGAAGAAGGATGCGGTGCAGCGCCTGCTGGGCGATCAGGATCACCTTGTCGACAGCATCGGCGCGCTGCTTGGCGATGCCTACTGGATCGCTGAACCTGAAGACATCATCGCCAGCAACCTTGTGCAATATGACGCCGCCATCGCCACCGCCGATCAGCTTTCGATCCAGTGCGAGGTCGATGAAACCCGCGGCGCAACGCGGGTCAGCGTGATTGCGCAGGACCATCCGGGCCTGTTCTACCGCATGGCCGGCGGCATTCACCTTGCGGGCGCCAACATCATCGATGCGCGCATCCACACTGCGCGCAGCGGCTATGCGGTCGACAATTTTCTGGTGCAGGACCACAACGCCCAGCCCTTCCGCGAGGCCGGCCAGATGGCGCGCATCGAAAAGGGCATCCGCGATGCGCTGCTCGCCAAGGTCGAACTGGTGCCCAAACTCGCCGCGCGCCCGCTCGCCCATTCGCGGGCCAAGGCCTTCGATGTCGCGCCGCGGGTCGGCTTCGATAATGACGCCTCCAACCACTTCACCGTGATCGAAGTGACCGCGCGCGATCGGCCTGCGCTGCTGAACCGGCTGGCGCACGCGCTGTTCAAGGCCAACCTTATCGTCCATTCGGCGCACATCACCGCCTATGGCGAGGCCGCCGCCGATACCTTCTACGTCACCGATCTGACCTCGGCCAAGATCAAGGCCGCCGACCGGCTCGCCGAGATCGAGGCCGCACTGCTCGCCGCTGCCAGCGACCAGCGCCAGCAACAGCTTGAGAAGGCGTAACTTCAACTTCTTGAAGATAAAACAAGGAGAAGGTGCGACGGGCCGTGCGCAGGATAGGTTGCAATGGCTGAACGTATTGCTATTGGGGCGGCCTTCAACTCAGGGAGAGTTACAAAATGACACACGCAACCCCCGTGTCGGGCCGCCTGCGGCTCGGCAAGCTGGCGCTGCTGCTCTCGGCCGCCGCCCTTACCCCCACCGCAGCCTTCGCACAGGACGCCGAAGACGGCACCGCCAACGAACGCGCCAATGCGCTCGATTCGATCGGTGAAATCCTCGTCACCGGCACCAAGAAGAAGGATGCCGAAAACGTCCAGGACATTCCGCTGGCCGTGACCGCGTTCAATTCCGGCACGCTGGAAGCCTTCAAGATCCGTGACATCTCGGGCCTGTCGTTCCAGGCCCCGACGGTCAGCCTCGATCAGGTCGGCACCAGCCGCGGCACCGCCAACTTCACCGTGCGCGGCCTTGGCATCAACTCCTCGATCCCCTCGATCGACCCGACCGTCGGCGTCTTTGTTGACGGCGTCTATCTCGGCATCAACGGCGGCGTCGTGTTCGACCTGTTCGACCTCGACAGCGTCGAAATCCTGCGCGGCCCGCAGGGCGTGCTGTTCGGCCGCAACGTGACCGGCGGTGCGGTGGTGATCAACACCGGCAACCCCACCGAAGACTTCCGCGGCAAGATCC
Organism: Porphyrobacter sp.; assembly: GCA_018991295.1. Classification (GTDB taxonomy): domain Bacteria; phylum Pseudomonadota; class Alphaproteobacteria; order Sphingomonadales; family Sphingomonadaceae; genus Erythrobacter. The sequence goes on from JAGKSZ010000025.1 coordinate 2,741, forward strand.
GCGCTGCGGTCGATGGCCCGGTTGATGGCGGTCGCGGCGGTGCCAACTACACCACCAGCGCAGTGCTGAGCGGCCCGATCGTCGAAGACGTGCTGCTGTTCAAGGTCGGCGCCTACTACAACAAGGACGAAGGCTACTTCCGCAACCTTGCAGCCGCGACCCGTCCGAACCTGTCGGAAAACCACGGCAAGGCCGAAACCAAGATCCTGCGCGGCGCACTTGAAGCGCGTCTGGGCGGCCTGACCCTGCTCGGCAAGCTCGACTACTTCGAAAGCGAAGGCGATGGCCCCTCGGGCCAGAACCGCGCGTTCTTCGACCGCAACAGCTTTGACCTGTCGATCGACGAGCCGGGCAGCTATGCCAACGAAATCTGGACCGGCTCGCTCACCGCGACCGTCGATATCGGCCCGGGCACGCTGACCAACGTGTTCGGCTGGCGCAAGTATGACGCCACCACCAATGGCGATATCGACGCGACCCCGGTGTTCCTGTTCCACTCGAACACCGAAACCGCGCAGGAGCAGTACTCGAACGAACTGCGCTATGCGATGTCGTTCGACAGCCTCGATCTGACCGTGGGCGGCTTCTGGTTCGAACAGGACCTCGCCTATACCGAAGTGCGCACCCTGCGCCGCGATCTGCCGGTGAACCTGCAACCCCCGCGCTTCTTCGGCGGCGGCTCGCAGAACCACGAAGTGATCGGCCTGTTTGCGAACGCCCAGTGGGAATTCGTCGACAACCTGTCGCTGATCGCCGGTATCCGCTGGAACCAGGAAACCAAGAACGGCGCCGTCACCTACATCACGCCGCGCGCACCGTGTTCGTTCGTGTCCGGCCCGCCGTGCCCGACCGGCACTGCCCCGTTCAACCCGGCCACCGAAACCAACGGCTTCACCGATCGCGTGCGGTTCCGCAACGTTTCGCCAAAGGTTGGTCTGCAGTACGAATTCGACGCCGGGCAGGTCTATGGCCACTGGAGCCGCGGCTTCCGTTCGGGCGGCTACAACTTCCGCATCACCAACGTGGCGGTGTTCAACCGCGCGTTCCTGGCGACCAACTCGCTCGGCTTTGACGAAGAGCAGGTCGACAATTACGAAATCGGCGGCAAGTTCCAGACCGCTGATGGCAGCTTCACGATCAACGTGGCAGGTTACGTCACGCAGGTCGGGAACATGCAGCGCGAAGTGAACCTGGCCGATCCGGGTGCAGGAATCGTGCAGAACATTCTCAATACCGCCGACGCGACGATCATGGGCTTTGAAGCCGAAGCGCGCATGCGCGTCTCGGATTCGCTGGCCTTCACCGCCAATATCGGGATCATCGATGCCGAATATGACGAAGTGCTGTTCGATATTTCGGGTGACGGTTTCATCAACGACACCGATCTGGCGCTGAGCCTGCCGCGCGTTCCCCCAATCACGGTCGGCCTTGGCGCGATCCACGAATGGGATCTGGGCAACAGCACCATCCTGACGCGGATCAACTACCAGTACCGCGACAAGGCAGCCTATACCGATGACAACCTCGGCTGGCTGAACGACCTCAGCAACCTGGAAGCGAACATCACCTGGAACACCCCGATCGAGGGCTTCTCGGTGTCGCTCTATGGCCGTAACCTGCTCGATCAGGTGCAGGAAGGTGGCGACACGCAGGTGCCGTTCGGCGGCCCGAATTCGACCGGCGTGCGCCGTCCGTTCGGCCTCAACCCGACGCAGGGCACCTTCTCGCCGCTGATGCGCGGCCGCAACATCGGCATCGAGGCGCTGTTCGAGTTCTGAGGCCTTTGTGGCGATCGCCCCTCCGGGCGATCGTCCTCGCTAGACGCGCAGCACGCTGCGCCCGCTGCGCCCGCTGCGGGCGGGCAGTCGCCCTTGCGGTGGCTACGCGACCGAAACTCGCGGCACACGAAAAAGGGGCGCTCCGGCAACGGGGCGCCCCTTTTTTATCAGTCCTCGTCGGTGACGAGCAGCAGCGCGATTGCCTCGCCATCAAAAGCGACAAAGGCCCATTCGAAAGTGGCATCGGTGATCGGGTTCCAGCCGAAATACATCCGGTTGGTGACGATCTGGCGCGAGGCGGGAGCAAAGCAGGCGAGGAAATCCGCGCCCATCGCCAGCGCATCGGCCTCGCCCAGCCACGGCTCGCTCGAATAGACCATGTTGTTCGCAAAGGCCTGACCCAGCGCCGCAAGCGCCGAACGCGGCGCATCGGGCGCGGCATCGGGATCGAGCAGTTCCCAGTTGCCGCCAATCGGCAGGTAGCCAAACCCCGTCACGAAAGCATCGGCGCAGGCGGTGTGCAGGCCCGGCGGGCTGTCCAGCAGGCAGGTCTCGATCCTGACGACGGCAGAACCGGCGCACAGGCGGTCGTTCCAGCGAGCGCTGAAGGCACCCAGCCGGGCGAGCGTGCCTGTCATCCCGGCCTTCAGCCCCGTGCGCCGAACAGCGCGGTGCCGACCCGCACATGGGTCGCGCCCAGCATCACCGCCGTCTCGTAATCGCCGCTCATGCCCATGCTGAGGCCGCTGATCCCGTTATCGGCAGCAAGCTTGACCAGCAGCGCAAAGAAGGGCGCGGCTTCGGTGTCGGCGGGGGGGATGCACATCAGCCCGGCGAGCGGAATGTCGGCGGCGCGCACCTGCGCGAGAAACGCCGGGAGTTCCGCAATCGGGCAGCCGCCCTTCTGGGCCTCGTCTCCGATATTCACCTGCACAAAGCACGGCACCTGCCGCCCGGCCTTGTCCATCGCCTTTGCCAGCGCGCTCAGCAGGCTCGGCCGGTCGAGCGAATGGATCACGTCGAACAGCGCCACGGCTTCTTCCGCCTTGTTCGATTGCAGCTGGCCGATCAGGTGCAGTGCGATATCGGGATGGGCTTCGCGCAAGGCGGGCCACTTGCCTTCAGCTTCCTGCACGCGGTTCTCCCCGAACACGCGCTGGCCGGCATCGATCAGCGGCTGGATCGCCTCGGGGCCCTGCGTCTTGCTGACAGCGATCAGCGTGACCGAGGATGCCTCGCGGCGGGCGGGCTTGCAGACGCGGGCAATGTTGCTGCGGACGGTTTCGAGGCGGGTGGCTGCGTTTTCCATTGCGGCGCTCTATAGCGGCTGGGTGGCCCGCGCAAAGACCCTCCCCGCCCTGTGGCTGATCTCGGATGCACGCAATGATGCGCAGCTGGAGCGGGCGCTGGCCGCTTTGCCGCCCGGATCGGGGTTCATCTATCGCCACTACCATCTGGCAGGGCCCGAACGGCTCGCCCGGTTTCGCGCTCTGCGACGGGCGGCGCGGGCGCGCGGGCACATCGTGGTGCTGGCCGATTCGGCGCTAACAGCGCGGGAATGGGGCGCGGACGGGATTTACGGCAGCCCCCGCGCCCTGTGGCCGCGCCGGGCGGGGCTGCTCCACCTTGCCACGGCGCATGACATGGCCGAGCTTGGCCTTGCTGCACGGCTGGGGGCGGATGCGGCGCTGCTCTCGCCCGTGTTTTCGACCCGCTCCCACCCCGGCGGCGGCACACTGGGGCCGGTGCGGTTCCGGCTGCTGGCGCGGCAGGCAGGACTGCCGGTGATTGCGCTTGGCGGCATGAACAGGGCCCGCGCCCGCGCTCTCCAATGGAGCCGCTGGGCGGCGATCGACGGGTTGAGCTGAGGGCAGGCCCTTCAGGGGTTGTCCCTGAGGCCATGTCGTTCATCGCTCTGTCCTTGACCCCGTCCACCCGAGGATTCATGATGTGTTCCGCACAGGAGACACCCCTATGGCCAGCCGCGCGGCTCTGCCGAACAAACCCGGTCACAAGACCGATGCCGAATGGCGCGCTGGCCTGCGCCGCAGCTTGCGCCGCCTTGCGCAGATGACCGGCGCGGGGGTGTTGCTGGCAGCAGGCGTCTACCTCGCGCTGGCGCTGGCAAGCTACACCCAGACCGATCCCAGCAATTCGACCGCCGCCGATCCGGCTGCCGTGGCGAACTGGATGGGCGCGTCAGGCGCATGGCTGGCAGACCGGGTGCTGCTGATCTTCGGCTTGCCCGCCGTGCTGCTGCTGCCGCTGCTCTATGTCTCGGCCCGCAAGCTGTGGCGCGATGTCGAGAATGGTGACGCGCCCGAGACCACCGCATGGTGGATGCCGACCGCGCTGCTGCTGATCGCCATGACCCTGATCGCGACCGTGCTGAGCCTCGCCTTCCCCGGCCCCGGCGGCACGCTGCCCGCGCAGGCGGGGGGGCTTGCGGGGCTGCTCGGCGCGGGCGCAATTCAGGCAGTTGCCGCCCGCTTTGGCGAGGGCGCGGCCGGTTGGGTGACGCTCGGCCTTGGCACCTTGAGCCTCGGCATCGGCGTGGCACTGCTGACCCGCATCTTCGCAATCGACTGGCGGGTGCTGATGAGCCTGCCCGAATTCCTCGGCGGGGGATCGCTGGCGGGCCTCATGCGCCGCCTGCCGCTGCCGGGCCGCAAGGATGCCCCCGCGCTTACCTTTGCCGGCGACATGGACGATGACGCAGACGATGCGCCCGCCGCCCGGCCGCGCCGCACCGGCAAGGGCGATCCGGCACCCGCTGCCGCCGATGAACGCCCGCGCCGTCCGCCCGAAATCTCCGACCCCTCGGCCCCGCCCAAGCGTGCCGCCGCCGCCCGCACCGATCAGCGCGACATGTTTGCGCCCTTCAACCTGCCCAGCCTCGATCTGCTCGCCGAACCGCCGGTTGATAAAGGCCCCAAGCTCGACAAGCTGGCGCTGGAACGCAACGCGCGCCTGCTCGAAAACGTGCTCGACGATTTCAACGTGAAGGGCGAAATCACCGCCGTGCGCACCGGCCCGGTGGTGACGATGTACGAACTGGAACCTGCACCGGGCATCAAGGCCAGCCGCGTGGTCGGCCTTGCCGAAGACATCGCCCGCAACATGAGCGCGATTTCAGCGCGCGTCTCTCCCATTCCGGGGCGCACGGTGATGGGCATCGAACTGCCCAATCAGGACCGCCAGATGGTGGCCCTCAAGGAACTCGCCGCCGCTGCCGCCTTTGTCGATGCCAAGGGCAACCTGCCGATCATCCTCGGCAAGGATATCGCAGGCGAGCCGATCATCGCCGATCTTGCCGCCATGCCGCACCTGCTGGTGGCAGGGACCACCGGGTCGGGTAAGTCCGTGGGCCTCAACGTGATCCTGCTGAGCCTGCTGTACCGCTTCACGCCCGCCGAACTGCGCCTGATCCTGATCGATCCCAAGGTGCTGGAACTCAAGACCTACGACGATATCCCCCACCTGCTCTCCCCCGTGGTGACCGAGCCTGCCAAGTCGGTGCGCGCGCTGAAGTGGGCGGTTGAGGAAATGGAGCGGCGGTATCGGATGATGAGCGCGATCAGCTCGCGCAATATCAACAGCTTCAACGAAAAGGTCAGCGCCGCCATCGCCAAGGGCAAGCCCTTGGGCCGCCGGGTGCAGACCGGGTTCGATCCTGAAACCGGCGAGCAATTGTTCGAGGAAGAACAGCTCGATTACCAGCCGCTGCCCCAGATCGTGCTGATCGTCGATGAACTTGCCGACCTGATGGTGACGGTGGGCAAGGAAATCGAAGTGCTGATCCAGCGCCTTTCGCAGAAATCGCGTGCGGCGGGCATCCACCTCATCATGGCGACGCAGCGGCCCTCGGTCGATGTCATCACCGGGGTCATCAAGGCCAACCTTCCCACCCGCATCAGCTTCAAGGTGACCAGCCGGATCGACAGCCGCACGATCCTTGGCGAACAGGGTGCCGAACAGCTGCTGGGCAAGGGCGATATGCTCTACAAGCCCAACACCGGAGCGATGGTGCGCGTCCACGGGCCGTTCGTTTCGGACGAGGAAGTGGAGGCCGTGGCCGATCACTGGCGCGCGCAGGGCTCGCCCGCTTACGTCGATGCCGTCACCGAGGAGCCGGAAGACGGGTTTGGCGGCTTCGGCTTCGAGGATGATCTCACCGCCACTGATAACCCCGAAGAACGCAAGTATCGGCAGGCCTGCCAGATCGTGTTCGAGAACCAGAAGGCGTCCGGTTCGTGGCTCCAGCGCCAGATGGGCGTGGGCTACAACACGGCGGCCAAGTGGATCGAGCGGATGGAGGAAGATGGTTTCGTCGGCCCCGCCAACCATGTCGGGCGGCGCGAAATCTACCGCGACAAGGATGGCAACCCGCTCTGACGGGCGGGGGCGCTACTGCTCCAGCACCGCAGGCGGGGCGAGCGGGTCTAAGGGCTCGCTGGGCGGCGCATCGCGTTCGGCCTTTTCCGCAGGCGTGAGCGGACGAAAGCGGATGCCGATGGGGGTGAAGCTGCCATCCTCGCGCTGGCGGATCGTCACGATCCCGCGCTGGTCGCGGTTGCGCAATTGCTGCTCAAGCTGCGCGGCGCGCTCCTGCCCAAGGTAGAGGCGGCCTCGAAACAGCCCGTCCGAGCCATAGACCCCGCCGAGATCGCTGCGCATGGGGTGGGCGCAAGCCTCGCTGTCATTTGTCAGCCATCGCACCCGATCAACCCTCGGCGCTTGGCCGTCGAGGCACAATGCCTCGAAATAGATGTCGCCAAGTTCCTCGCCGCCCGGCCAGTCATAGGCAAACTCGACATAGTGCCCGCGCAGGTAATCGCGCGGGTCATAGCCCATGATGGGCACCTCCCATTCGGTGCCGGAATTGTAGGTGCGGTCGCTCTGCACCCACAGCGCGGCAAGACCGGCGAGCGGGAGGAGCGCGGCGAGGAGGCGGGCGGCGCGGATCATGCCTCACCCTCCGCAAGCGGCGCGAACCGCTTGGACACCCGCACCGCGACCCACGCCACGCCGAGGATCATCACGCCTGCAAGGATCAGTCCGAAGCCGCTGGTCAGCAGATCGGCAGCAAGTTCGAAGCTGAGGATGATGAGCCTGAGCGCGATCACCGCCACGGCCAGCTGGAACACGCCGCGCCAGTGGGCATTGAGCGCGGCGGCGGCGATGTTCGCCCACAGGAAGAAGAACAGCAGCGCGGCGGGGACAGTCCAGTCATTCGCTCCAAGCGCCATCGCGATGACGATACCCGACCCGGTGATGATCGCCGCGGCCATCCGCCCCGAGGTGCCGGGCCGCACGGCGAAGTGCGCTATGCCGGTGAGCGCGACGACCATCCCGCAGGCCAACACCGCGGTGCCTCCCTCGAACAGGCCCGAGCCGCCGAGCCCGTCAGCGCTGGCAAAGGCACAGGCAAGCGAAGCCACTGCCGCCGCATAGGCGAGCGCCAACTGCTCCATCCGCCGCCAGAAATCGGGGCGCTGGCTGCGGGCGCGCATCCATCCGCCGGGAAGCGCGAAGACCGCAGGCAGGGCAATGACCGTGCCCAGCCAGATCAGCCACGCCGTCCCCGGATCGCGCGCCGCGCCGTATCCGGTCATGTAGGTCGCATATTCCCACGCGGTCCATCCCGCCCCGCCGACCACGGCAAGCGCGCTCGGCCAGCTGCGCCCGGTCAGCAGCAGCAGCGGCGCGAACAGGACGAACCACAGGCCAAGCGGCTGCCACAGCGGCGAGGCGGTCTGATAGACCTGCCCGAGATGCCCGAAGAAGGTGAGGCCCAATGCAGCGGTGATGAACGCCAGCGCCTCCACCGCCCAGGGGGATTTTGCCGCCAGCTGTTCCTCGCGCCAGAACAGCAGCCCCAGCAGCGCGGCGATCAGGATGAGGTGGACGCCAAGGCGCACCAGCCCCGGAATATCCTCCCAGTTCGCTGCCACCACCGAAACAAAGCCAAGACCGATGGCAAGCGCGCCGATGCCCCATACCGCCCACAGCAGCAGCGGGCGGGCATGGGCGGCCTCGTGGGCCAGCAGCCGATCCCGCGTGCCGGCATCGATCAGACCGGCTTCGTGCCACTGGGCGATCTTGCGCGCGCTCATGGCGGGCAGATTAGGCGCTTTTGCAGCGCAGGCAACACCGCTTCACAACGGCAAAGCGGCCGATCCGGACCTGCCTGATCGACCGCCTCCCAAGCGCCTCCTGATGCGCTGCAAAGCTCTGAAAAATTACTTCTTTTCTTCCAGATCGGCCTTGGTCAGCACGGTCATGTTCTGCACCTTGGCAGCGTTGGCGGCCATGGTTTCAGCGGGCATGGCAACCATGCCGATCCGGGCGAGCGGGCCATCCTTGCCCCAGCTCTTGACCCATTCCTTCATGAAATCCTCAAGCCCCGGGATCGCCCGCATGTGCGCCTTCTTGACGTAGACATACAGCGGCCGCGCACCGGGATACTTGAAGCTGGCGATGTTGTCATAGTTGGCAGGCACGCCGTTCATCGGCAGGTCCTGCACCTTGTCGAGGGTTTCTTCGAGGTACGAGAAGCCGAAGATGCCCACCGCCTTGGGGTTGCCGACGATCTTGAGCACGATCAGGTTGTCCTGCTCGCCCGCATCGACATAGGCGCCATCATCGCGCACTTCGGTGCAGACCTGCTTGTACTGGTCCTCGTCGCTTTCCTTCAGCGCCTTCATCGCCGGATCGCTCTTGCAGCCGACTTCGAGGATCAGCTCCTTGAGGGCATCACGCGTGCCCGAGGTGCTGGGCGGGCCATAGACGAGGATCGGATCGGCGGGCAGCGCCGGGTCGACATCCTTCCAGGTCTTGGCGGTCTGGGCCTTGCCGAAAGGCTTGGCGGCCAGCGCCTTGTAGACCGTTTCGGGCGACAGGTTCAGCATGATCCCGCCCTTGGCCGAGGCAAAGGCGATGCCATCGAGGCCGACTTGCAGTTCGATGATCTCATCGACCTTGTTGCTGGCGCAGGTATCGAACTCGCTCGCCTTCATGCGGCGCGAGGCGTTGGCCATGTCCGGCGTGTTGGGGCCGAGCCCTGAACAGAACAGCTGGATGCCGTTGCCGGTCCCGGTCGATTCGATCAGCGGCGAGCGCATATCGGGGAAGCTGCGCGAGAAATTCTCCGCGACCAGCTTGGCAAAGGGATACACGGTCGACGAGCCGACCGCGTGCACCGATTGCGCGGCCGATCCGCCAGCCCCGCCATCGCAGGCGGTAAGCGTGGCAGCGGCCAGCGTCAGGGCAGCAAAGGTGCGAAGGGCAGAAGGGGTGCGCTGTGACATGATCGTTCCAGGTTGGGGCCACAAATCGAGGGCCCGGCGAGCGTCGCGCTAGGACGGATTTGTGACAGGGATGTGACCGAAAATCGGGGCCCGGCGGCGCATTCCCGATGGCCTTCCCTGCCTTAGGGCCAACCCGTTCAAAACAGGCGAAATAATCACCATTTCGGAGATAACGCGCTTAACAGCATCGTAACGGGTCGCATGGTAGCTTTGCGGGCATGGGTTTCCTGCGCCTTCTTTCCCGGCTCGGCATGGTCGCCGTAATGCTGGTGTTGCTGACTGCCCGACCGGCAGCGGCAGACGAGCGCGCGGTGCCGACCTTTGCGCCGGCCTGCCACGTGGCAAGCGGGCCCGATACCCGTGCAGAAAGCCTGCGCGCGCGCACCGCGTGGACCTGCGACCAGAGCCAGTGGCGATCGGATGTGCCGGTGATGTGGCTGCGGTTCGAGGCGGCGGACTGGAAGGGCGAGGCGCTGCCGCAGCACTTCTTTACCCGCATCGCCCGCTTCGGCGCGATCACCTTTCACGCCATCGATGCCGACGGCACCACCCGCAGCCTGCGCCACACCGAAGCAGACGCCGCCCCCTTCGCGGCCGGGCCGGTGTTCCGCCTCGCCCTGCCCGAAATCACACCCCAAACCACCCTGATCCTCGCCCGGATCGAGGGGCCACATTCCGTGCCCCTGCTGACCGAGGCCCAGATCACCGCCGATCCGGCCCGCGCCGGGTGGTCGCAGATCGATATGATGCTGCTGGCCTTCGTGATGGGGATGCTGACCCTGCCGCTGTTGTTCGACATCAGCTTCTTCGTGGTGCTGCGCGAACGCTTTGTGGTGCTGCACGCGATGATGGTCAGCGCGATGATGGTCTATGTGCTGACCGCAGGCGGGCTGGCGTCGACCTTTGTGACCCTGCCGGTGGCGCTGATGGCGGTGCTGGCGCCGCTGTCATGGGCGATCGGGGCGGGGCTTTCGGCGCTGTTCCTCAGCCAGTTCCTTGAACGCGGCGCGCAATCGCGGGCGATGCGCCGGGTGACGCTGGCCACAGGCTGGTTCACGATGATCGTGCCCGGCTTTTTCGCGCTCCAGCTTGGTGCCACGCAAAGCTTCGATGATGTCGGCTATTTCGTCACCTTCCTTCCCGCCATTGCGGTCATCACCGCGGCGGTGGTGGAGGCATTGGCGCGCGGCAGCCGGTCTGCACGCTTTGTCGCCATTGCCTGGGCGCCGATCATCACGGCATCGGTGGAACGCCTGCTGCGCGGGCTGGGCTGGCATGTCGGCCCCTCCAGCCTCGATCAGATGCTGTATGTTGCCGTGGGGATCGAAGTGGTGGTGATCAGCCTTGCGATTGCCGACCGCTTCCTTGCCCTGCGCCGCGAGCGCGATGCCGCACTGACCGAGGCGCGGATGCTCGAACAGATCTCGACCCGCGATTCGCTCACCGGGCTGATGAACCGCCGCGCCATCGAGGCGCGCTTCGATGAAATGGTGGCGCAGGGCTTTGATACCTTCGCGCTGGTCGATCTTGATCGGTTCAAAGCGATCAACGATCTGCACGGCCATCAGGTTGGCGATGCCGCGCTGATCGCCTGCGCAGGCGCGATCCGTGCGACGGGCGACCGCGATGCGGTGGCGGTGCGGCTGGGCGGCGAGGAATTCGTGGTGCTACTGCGCGGCCCGCGTGCGCTGGAACGGGCCGAGGCGCTCAGGCAGGCGATTCCGATGCGCATCGCCAAGGAAGTGCCGGGGCTCGATCTGCCGGTCACCGCCAGCATGGGGGTGGTGGTGATGGGCGATGCGGGCCGCCACAAGATGGCCTTTGCCGAATTCTACGCCCGCGCTGACGCGCTGATGTACGAGGCCAAGGCCAGCGGGCGCAATCGCATGGTCTATGAACGCCTGACCGTGTTCCGCAGCGCGCCGGAAGGGCGCAAGACGGGTGAGCGGGCGGCCTAAACCTGAAGCCCGTTCGTGCTGAGCTTGTCGAAGCACCGTTCTTGCTTCCGACCGCCTGCGCAAAGCTCAAGAAAGTGCGGCCCTTCGACAGGCTCAGGGCGAACGGACTTTCTGCTATTCACCTACAAACCCCTCCAGCACTTCAGGCCGCACCCGCGCCAGCCGTCCGGTCGCCTTGTCGAGCATCGCCCATGTCGTGCCTGCGCTGACGAGGCGCTTGCCGTTTGCATCGGTGAATTCCACCCGGCGGAGCGATTTGGCGCCCTGCGCGGGGCCTTCAATCCATGTGGTGGCGGCAACGTGTGCGCCCTCGGACACGTTGCCGCGGTAATCGATCTCGTGCCGCACCACGACCCAGAAGTACGCCGCGCGGTCTTCGGGCCGCGCCACCGCATCCCAGTGCGCGGTCGCCATGTCCTGAATCCACTGCACCCAGACCGTGTTGTTGACATGGCCAAGCTCGTCGATGTGCTCAGGCAGCGCCACGAAGGTGCGGGTGAAGGTGTTGGGCATGACCGCCGGTTACTCCCGCCCGCCCGCGCGGGCAAGGCGCGCAAGGGCTTGTTAGCGCACTGGTGATAGGCTCGCCCCCCATGAACGATGATCCGCCCGAAAAGCCCGACCGCGGTTTCCGCCCGCGGATCAAGTATACCCAGCCCGAAGGCAGCCGGGGCAGCAGCCTTGTGGTCACGCCCGAAGGGATCTTCGCCTATGAAGCGGGCGCGATGAAGACACTCGCCGATGCGGTCGATTTCTTCTGGGCCAATGTCGCCCATGACCCGCGCGAATGGAATGCGGGGCTCAAGGGCTACGACTGGCTGCTCAGGCACGCCGCCGAAGCCACGCGCGAGGATGTGCGCCGCACCCTCGGCTGGCTGGAAGGGGCGATTGCGCTGCGGGACCGTGCAGCAGCGGTCGCGGCGTGCCGTTATCTGGCGGGAATTCCGCTGCCGCTGCTGGCGCAGGATTACGGGCGGCTGACGGGGATCTTCAACAGCCGCAAGGTGGGCATGGTGTGGCAGATCACCCCCGATCTCGACATGAAACCGCTGCCCTCCGGCCCGATCCCCAAGTTCGGGCAGGAAGCAGGCTTCGGCCTGATCCGCGCCGCGCCCGAGCTTTATTGCAAGCTGGCGATGCTCGGCCCGGAGATGGAGACGGTGGTAACCCTGCTGGCGGCAGAAGCGATCCGCTACGGGGTATCGCTCCCGCCCGAGCTGGTGGCGATGGCAAAGGGCGCGCCTTCTCAGGGGTGAGACGCCCATCCCCCTCCCGCTTGCGGGAGGGGAATCTCGTCACTCGCCCTTGGGGGCCATGCCCAGCTGCCACAGGATGAAGGCGAATTCCTCCGCCGTCTCCTTGAGGCTGTTCCAGCGCCCGGACTGCCCGCCGTGGCCTGCGCCCATGTTGGTTTTCAGCAGCAACAGGTTGTCGTCGGTCTTCAGCTCACGCAGCTTCGCAACCCATTTGGCCGGCTCCCAATAGGTCACGCGCGGATCGTTGAGGCCGGCGGTCACCATCAGCGGCGGATAGGCCTTGGCGGTCACCTGATCATAGGGCGAATAGGACAGCATATAGGCGAACGCCGCCTTGTCGGTGATGGGGTTGCCCCATTCCTGCCACTCGCCCGGGGTGAGCGGCAGCTTTTCGTTGAGCATCGTGTTCACCACATCGACGAAGGGCACGTGCGCCACCACCGCGCCATATTGCGCCGGGTCCTGATTGATCACCGCGCCCATCAGCTCGCCGCCTGCCGATCCGCCGCTGGCGGTGACCTTGCCTTCCGCCGCGTAGCCCTTGGCGATCAGGCCCCTGCCTGCATCGACGAAATCGTTGAAGGTGTTGGTGCGTTCGAACAGCTTGCCCTGCAGATACCAGCGCCGCCCGAGATCATCGCCGCCGCGAATATGCGCGATCGCATAGGCAAAGCCGCGATCGACAAGGCTGAGGCGCGCGGTCGAAAAGCCCGGCGGCACGGCATAGCCATAGGCGCCGTAAGCATAAAGGTGCAGCGGCCCCGGCCCCTCGATGCCCGCCTTCTTGAGGATTTCCGCCCGGTCGCGGCGCATCAGCACGCTGACCGGAACCTGCGTGCCATCGCGCGCGGTGATGGTGAGCCGCTCCGAGACATATTGCGAAGGATCGTAACCGCTCGGGATTTCCTGCGTTTTCAGCGTGGTGAGCTTGGCGGTCTTGATGTCGTAATCATAGACCGTCCCCGGCGTCACCATCGACTGATAGGACAACCGCAGCGTCGCCACGTCATATTCGGGGTTGTTGCCGAGGCCTGCGGTGTAGCTCGGTTCGGGAAAGGTTACGGCCGTGATCTTCGCCGGATCGCCATATTGGCGCAGCTGGATCTGGTCGAGCCCGTTCAGCCGCCCTTCGGTCACGAAGAAGTCCTTGAACAGGTCGAACCCGGTCAGGTAGAAATCGTCAGAGCCCGGAATGACCGTCTGCCAATCGCCCGGCGTCTCCAGCTTCGCCTTGGCGAGGCGGAAGTTGATGTGATTGTCATTGGTCCACACCCACAATTCGCCGTCACGCACATCGACGCCATATTCGACGCCCTTCTTGCGGGGCTTGACGAGGATCGGCGCGGCGGTGGGGTCGGCGGCGGGGACAAGCCGCACTTCGCTCGTCTCGTTGTCACCCGTGGCGATGATCAGCCAGTCTTCCGGCGCGGAAAGGCCCGTACCGACGCCGAAGCTCTGGTCTTCCTCCTTGTAGAGGGTGACATCGCTCTCAACCGGGGTGCCGATCACGTGGAGCTTGGCCTCCAGCGTGCGCCATTCCTCGGTCGAGGGGCCATAGACCAGCGCGGTATCGTTCTTCACCCACACCAGATCGCCGCGCAGGTTTTCGATCACATCGGGCAGGTGCTCGCCGGTCGCCAAGTCCTTGATCCGCGCGGTGTAGCGTTCCGATCCGTTGGTGTCGGTGGCATAGGCAAGAAAGCGCCCGTTCTGGCTGATCGAGGCCGCGCCGAGGCGGAAATATTCCAGCCCCTCGGCCAGCTTGTTCTCGTCGATCAGCAGTTCAGCCTCACCGCCTGCCACAGGCTTCCTGTAATGCTTGCGATACTGCGCGCCTTCCTCGAACTCGGACCAGTAGAGGTAATCGCCATCCTTCTGGGGGACGGTCGAATCGTCCTCCTTGATGCGCGCGCGCATTTCCGTGAACAGCGCCTCGGTCAGCGCCTTCTGGCCCTCCATCTTGGCTTCGAAAAAGGCGTTTTCGGCCTTGAGATGATCGAGCACGTCCTTGTCATCCACGGTGGGATAGGACTTGTCATACAGCCAGTCATAGGGGTCCTCCACGGTGATGCCGTGGACGGTGTAGGTGTGCGCCCGCTTGGCGGCGACAGGGGGCTTGATGTCAGATGCGGCGGCAGGGGTGGTCGGCACACTGGTCACTGGGGCAGAATCCTTGGCTGTGGCAGCCATCGCGGCGGCAGGCGGAAAGGTGGTGGCGGCGAGCGCAATCGCAAGAGCGTGCGCGCTGATCCGGGTGATCATTGGATGCAGTCCCCATCGTGCGGTGCGGGTGGAAAGACAAGCCCATCGGGCCTATGATGCGATGTGTAACGCGACAATGATGCGCGGCAAGTGCCTGCATATCGCCAAAGGATCTGACCCATGCTCATGCTCACTCACGAAGCCCGCCTTGCCGCCCTGCGCGAGGAATTGAAGCGCCGGGGCGTGGATGGGTTTGTCGTCCCCATTTCCGATGAACACATGAGCGAATATGTGGGCGATTATGCCCAGCGCCTGAAATGGCTGACGGGCTTTGGCGGTTCGGCGGGGTTTGCCTGCGTCACGCTCACCCACGCGGCGATCTTCGTTGACGGGCGCTACACCGTGCAGGTGCGCGAGCAGGTGGACGGGAACCTGTTCGAATATCGCTCGGTCCCCAAGGATACGCTCGGCGGATGGCTGGCCGAGGTGTGCGAAAGCGGCGCGCGCATCGCCTATGATCCCTGGCTCCACACCTGGGGCTGGGTCGAGGCGCTGGAAAAGCGACTCGCGGACAAGGGCATAAGCATGGTCCCTGCCGAGGGCGGCAACCCGGTGGACGCGGTGTGGGCCGACAGGCCGGCCCCTTCGCCTGCCATCGCCATCCCCCATGACGAGGGCGTCGCGGGCCGCTCTTCGGCGGACAAGCGCGCCGCCGTGGCCGATTGGCTGGCGGCAGAAGGCCATGATGCGGTGGTGATCCCGGCATTGGATTCGGTGGCATGGCTGCTCAACATCCGGGGCGCGGACGTGCCGCACACGCCGGTGGCGCTGTCCTATGTCATCGCCCACAAGGATGGCAGCGCCGAACTGTTCATCGCCCCCGAAAAGGTCACGCCGGACCTCACCCGCCACCTCGGCAATGCGGTGACGATCCGTGATCGGGCGGCATTCGAAGGCGCGCTGGCGGCAGACTTTGCAGGGCTCAGAGTTGCGCTCGATCCTGATTTTGCCGTGGTCGGCATTGCGCAGGCGCTGCGTGCAGGCGGGGCAAGCTTCGCCTTCAAGCAGGACCCGACGATCCTTGCCAAGGCGATCAAGAACGAAGCGGAACAGGCCGGCCAACGCGATGCGCAGGCGCGTGACGGGGCGGCAGTTTCGCGCTTCCTGCGCTGGCTGGAGATCGAAGGGCCCACGGGCAGCGTCGATGAACTCAGCGCCGCTGCCCGCCTTCAGGCCTTCCGCGAGGAAGACCCCGGCCTTTCCGCCCTCAGCTTCGATACCATCTCGGCTGCGGCAGGCCATGCCGCCCTGCCGCATTACAAGGTGGACGAGGACAGCAATATCCCGATCCCCCCCGGCTCGATCTACCTGGTCGATTCGGGCGGGCAGTACCCCGGCGGCACCACCGACATCACCCGCACCGTATGGGTTGGACCGGGTGAGCCGACAGCGGAAATGCGCGATCGCAACACGCGGGTGCTGAAGGGCCATATCCAGCTCGCCCGTGCGGTGTTTCCGCAAGGCACGTCCGGCGGCCAGCTCGATGTGCTGGCGCGGCAATATCTGTGGGAAGCGGGCGTCGATTATGCCCACGGGACCGGCCATGGGGTGGGCAGCGTGCTGGCCGTGCACGAAGGCCCGCAGCGCATCGCCAAGCCTTCGGGCGGACAGGCGGGCACCGGGCAGGAACTGCACGCCGGCATGATCCTTTCCAATGAACCGGGCTATTACAAGCAGGGCGCCTACGGCATCCGCATCGAGAACCTCGTGCTGGTCGAGGAGCGGGAAATTGCCGGGATGGAAGGCAAGTATCTCGGCTTCGAGACGCTGACTTTCGTGCCGCTGGATCGGCGGCTGATCGACAAGGGCCTGCTGACGGCAGACGAGATCGCGTGGGAGGACGCCTATCATGCGCAGGTGCGCGACATCCTCAGCCCGCGGCTTTCAGGTGATGATCTGGCCTGGGTGGAGCGGGAAACCGCGCCGCTTTAAAGTGCCACGCCTCCCCGGGCTTGACCCGGGGCCCCGCTTTCTTGTTTGCGTGCCCGCCTTCGCGGGCACATCCTCGGCGCTGTTCCTCCGCTCCGCTCCGGGCGCCTGCGGGCGGGCGGTCGCCCTTGCGGCCCGTCCGATGGCGGGCCGGTGGGGTGTCGTCTCGTCCCTTGTCGCCCCATCGCCGTTCCTGTAATGTTCCAACATCGCGAGTCGCGTTATGGGAGGAACACACAATGATCGGCTACGTTACCCTCGGCACCAATGATCTGCCGCGTGCTGCGGCGTTCTATGATGCGATTGCCGCACATTTCGGCCAGAAGCGGATGATGGAGTTCGAAACTTTCATCGCCTGGGGCGAATGGGGCGGAGCGCCGGGGATCGCGGCGACGGTGCCGTTCGATGGCCAGCCTGCCACGGTGGGCAACGGCGTGATGGTGGCGCTGGAAGTGAAATCGCCCGATCAGGTGCACGCGATCTATGACACGGCGATAGCCCATGGCGGCACCTGCGAAGGCGGCCCTGGCCCGCGCGGTGAGGATGGCTTTTATGCGGCCTATTTCCGCGATCCGGATGGCAACAAGCTGAACGCCTTCTGCATGGTCCCCAAGCAATAGGTGCAAGGCCGGGGGCGTGGCGGCCGGGTCAGGCCTGCCCCGCGCCTGCCCCCTGCCAGACCCTGCACAGACCCCCTTCAGACCCCTGCCAGCCCCCTGTCAGACCCGCCTCAGACCCCCGCTCGCAGCGACGTTTCACGTGAAACATCGCCAATCGCGGGCGGTCAGCGCATCAGCCCGCCGATCAGATTGCGGACAAAGGCGGTCGCCCCGGTCTTGATCGGATCGGCCCCCGATTTCTTGCCCAGCACCATCGCCACCGCCATCGAGGCGAGCGAACCGCTGGCGGCCGTCATCGCGCTCTTGCCGGCCTTCTCCCACACCGAAGGGGTCTTGCGTTCACGCTTGGCCACTTCCTCGACGCCCTTTTCCGCCACTTCCTGCGCCGTGGCAGCGGCATCGGCCGCCTTGGCGGCGAGCACTTCGGCGGCACTGTCGCGGTCCACGCGGGTATCGTACTTGCCTTCGACAGGGCTAATTGATTGAATAATCGCGCGTTCCTTCGGCGTCAGCGGCCCGAGGCGCGAACGCGGCGGCTTGATCAGCGCCCGCTCCACCACCGTGGGCGCACCGTCCTCGTCAAGCGTGGAGACCAGCGCCTCACCGACCTTGAGTTCGGTAATCACCGCCTCGACCTTGAGCTTCGGATTGACCCGGAAGGTCTCTGCCGCCGCCTTGATCGCGCGCTGATCGCGCGGAGTGAAAGCGCGCAGCGCGTGCTGCACGCGGTTGCCCAGCTGTCCGGCGATTTTCTCAGGGATATCAATGGGGTTCTGGGTGACGAAAAACACGCCTACGCCCTTGGAACGGATCAGGCGCACCACCTGTTCGATGGTGTCCATCAGCGCCTTGGGAGCATCGTCGAACAACAGGTGCGCCTCATCGAAGAAGAACACCAGTTTCGGTTTTTCCGGATCGCCCACTTCGGGAAGCGATTCAAACAGTTCCGCCAGCAACCACAACAGGAAGGTGGCGTAAAGCTTGGGGCTGCGCATCAGCTTGTCGGCGGAAAGCACGTTGATATAGCCGCGCCCGGCATCGTCCACCTTGAGGAAATCATTGATCTCCAGCGCCGGCTCACCGAAGAAATTATCCGCCCCTTGCGCTTCAAAGCTCAAAAGCTGGCGCTGGATCGACCCGACCGAAGGCTTGGTGACATTGCCATATTTGCCTGAAAGTTCAGCAGAATTCTCGTTCGCCCAGGCCAGCAGTGCCTGCAAGTCGGCAAAATCGAGCAGCAGCAGCCCGTTTTCATCGGCATAGCGGAAGATGATCTGAAGCACGCCTTCCTGCGTCTCGTTGAGATCGAGCAGGCGGGACAGGAGCAGCGGGCCCATTTCGGACACCGTGGTGCGGATCGGGTGGCCCTGTTCGCCGTAAAGGTCCCAGAAGATCACAGGGTTATCTTCATAGGCATAATCGGTGATGCCCAGTTCCCTGGCCCGGGATTCCAGCTTGTCGGCGTGCTTGAAGGTGGGCGAGCCGGGCATGGCGATGCCCGCCAGGTCGCCCTTCACATCGGCCATGAACACCGGCACCCCGGCCTTCGAAAAACTTTCGGCAATGCCTTGCAACGTCACGGTTTTCCCCGTGCCGGTGGCCCCCGCAATCAGCCCGTGGCGGTTCGAACGGGCGAGCAGCAGCGCCTGCCGCGATCCTTCCGCGCCAAGGCCAAGGAAGATTTCGGTTGCACTGTCGGTCATGCCTGCCCCCTCGGGAAATGAATGGTCGGGGGTGATGTGCAGGGGTGCCGCGCAGCGGTCAAGTTCTCGACTTCGCACACGGATTGCGGTAAGGCTGCGGCCATGGGCGAGAGAATGCCGTTTGTATTGCTGGACGATGCGCGCGGGGGCGACGGGGCTGCCGACGCGCTGCTCTACGAGGCGCCGCGCGAGGTCTTCGTGGCGATGCGCGCGGGCGAGGTCGCCGAGGTGCTCGCCGCCGCCGAGGCAGCG
>JAGKSZ010000026.1 GCA_018991295.1 Porphyrobacter sp.
CGCCGAGGACCGCACCATCAACATCGCCGCCAACCAGCTTTCCGAGCAATATATCCTTGCGCAACTGATCCGCGCACAGCTGGAAGCAGCGGGATAACGCGTCCAACATCGCGCTGCGGTTTGCACCGCGGCGGGGCAGTTCCGCGGTCGCCGCCGCCAGCATCCATATCACGGTCGATTACACCGGCACGATCTGGACCAATTACCTCAAGCGCGCCGACAATCCGGGCCGCGAGGCGATGTACGAGACGATCCGTGAATGGGAGCAGCGCGAGAGCGGGGTCAAGGTGCTGGGCCGCCTCGGCTTCGAAAACGCCTATGCCTTTGCGATGCGGCAGGACCGCGCGCGGGCGCTGGGGGTGTCGAGCCTTGCCGATCTGGTCGGCAAGGCGCCGCAGCTGACTGTCGGCGGGGACCCTGAATTCTTCGAGCGGCCCGAATGGCTGGCGGTGCGCGATGCCTATGGCCTCAGGTTCGGCAAGACCCGCAATTTCGCGCCGACCTTCATGTACAACGCGCTTTCTTCGGGCGAGGCGGACGTGATCAGCGCCTATACCTCGGACGGGCGGATCGCGGCGGACCGGCTGGTTGTGCTCGCCGACCCCAAGGGCGCGCTGCCCAGCTATGATGCGCTGCTGATGCTCTCCCCCCGTATCGCAGGCGACAAGGGCATCGCTGCCGCGCTCCAGCCCTTGATCGGCGCGATCAGCGTGGAAGCGATGCGCGAGGCGAATTTCGAAGTGGACCGCGAGGATGCCGGCAAGCTGACCCCCAAGGCGGCAGCACAAGCTCTGGCGAAAAAGGCGGGGCTTTAGAAAGGCCCACCCCCGGCCCCTCCCGCCAGCGGGAGGGGAGATTATCGCGCCGCAACGGGCCGCAGGCCCGCAAGGCCGAAGCCGAAGTCGAAGACGCAGGCGTGCAAAGCACATCTGCACGGCCGCCCGCAGCGATGAGGCAGTCAGGCCTCAAGTAGCGAAGCGGTAGGCCAACAAAGGAGCCCCGTGAGCAAGGAAGCGGCGCGCCGGATGGCGTGCCACAATCAGGATGCCTTCTTCCACACCTGGGTCTGGCAGATCGGGCCGAAGCAGCCCTTCACTTCCAGCGTGGCGCCATCCTTGCGGCGCACTTCGGAAGTGTAGGTGCGCCCGGTCTTGGGATCATAAACCGATCCGCGCCACACCCCGCCATCGGCGGTCAGCCCTGAAAGGATCGCGGTGCCGAGAAGCTTGCGGGTGCGCTTGGCGGCGTCCGCATTGTTGACATCGCGCTGATCATTGCCGCCGGCAGGCAGGATCAGGAACTTCTCGAACCGGCCGCACAGCGCCCCCTTCCCGCCGGCCCCGCCGCAATTGGCGATTGCCACCACCGCGTCCTTTTCACCCGTCACCCAGCGTCCGGTGATCGGTTCTGCTGCCCACGCAGGCGCGGCCAGCGCCGCCGTGCCAAGTGCCAAAGCCAGAAGTCTCGTCGCCAGCGTCATTGTCGTCGTCATCGCCATCCTCATTCAAACCCCACCCCGAACGGCCAGCGCCGCCCGCAGATCCCGAGCACCTTGAACAGCGTGCCCATCTGCTTGTCCTCCACCAGCCGATCGCGCTGGCGCTTGATCACCGCACCTTCCTTGGGATTGCGCCGCTGGAGCGCCTCCATGCGCGTGTCGATGCCCATCTGGCGCAGCCATTCGCCCTGATAGGTCAGGCCCATCACATCCGCGCCGTGATCTTCGGCCACCTGCCTCAGCAGCTCGAAATCGACATGGGCCGTAATGTCCGCCTCGCCGGGGTGAGCGAAAACATCGACCTTCTTGTGCGCCTTCAGGGCCTGCAAAGTCGATCCGGAACGCAGTTCCATCTGCCCGTAATCGATGATCAGCGCGGCCCCGCCCTGTTCCTTCAGGCGCCGGGCGATTTCGGCCATCAGCGCCACGCTTGCCGGGCTGGTTTCGATCATCGCGCCCTGTGCGGCGCTGCGCCAGCTGGGCGGGACGAGGTGATCCATCCGCTCGCGCCCGGCCATGAAGGTGAAGGCCTCGCCATCCAGCCCCACCAGCCGATCGAACCAGCCATCGGCGCTGCGCACCAGCTGGTGGATCGGCAGGGCATCGAAGAATTCATTGGCGACGATCAGCAACGGGGCATCATCGGGCAGGCTCGACAGGTCATGGTGATGGTGGCAGCCGGGGAAAGCCTCGCGCTGGATTGCCCTCAGGCTGGCCGAGGTTTCGACGAAGTGGATTTCCGGCGCAAATTCATAGCGCGCCGCCGCCGCAAGCGCGTCTCTGGCCAAAGTCCCGCGGCCGGGACCAAGCTCGACATAGTGGATGCGCTTGCGGCTGCCCATCCGCACCCACAGGTCGGCCAGCCACAACCCGATCAATTCGCCAAACATCTGGCTGATTTCAGGCGCGGTGATGAAATCGCCCTGTTCGCCGAGCGGATCGCGGCTGGCGTAATAGCGCGCGTTGCTCTCCCCCATGAACTGGGCAAGGCTGATCGGCCCGGTCTCGCGGATCAGGCGGCGCAGCGTTGCGGGAACATCGACAGCCGCGCGGGCGAGGACTTCCGCCTCCAGCCGCGCCTGTTCGGCAGCGGCGGCCTCCTCGGCCTCACGCTTGGCCTGTTCCTCGGCAGCGATGCGGGTGGCTTCTTCCTCGGCGGCTTTTCTTGCGGCCTCCTCGGCGGCGAGGCGCGCAGCTTCGGCTTCGCGCCGGGCCTGTTCTTCTGCGGCGATCCTTGCGGCTTCCTCGGCCTCACGCCGGGCTTTTTCTTCAGCTTCCTTCTTCGCCTTGGCTTCGGCTTCGCGGCGGGCTTTTTCTTCGGCAGCCTTGCGCGCCCGTTCTTCTGCCTCGGCCTTGGCCTTCGCTTCGGCTTCGGCCTTGGCGCGGGCCTTGGCTTCGGCGCGGGCGCGGGCTTCGGCTTCCTTCCTGAGACGCGCCTCTTCGGCTGCCTTGGCACGGGTTTCAGCCTCGGCGCGGGCGCGTTCTTCCGCCTCGCGGCGAGCCTGTTCTTCAGCGGCGGCCTTGGCTGCGGCAGCAGCAGCTTCAGCCTCGCGGCGAGCGCGTTCTTCCGCCTCGGCGCGGGCCCTTGCCTCGGCTTCGGCACGGGCCTTGGCGTCCTTGCGCGCCTGCGCTTCGGCGGCAGCACGGGCCCGGGCTTGGGCTTCAGCCCGGGCACGCGCCTCGGCCTCGGCGAGCTTCCTTGCCCGCGCTTCGGCAGCGGCCTGTTCACGCGCTTCGCGTTCGGCGCGGGCGCGGGCTTCGGCTTCGGCCTTTTCGCGGGCACGCGCTTCCTTCAAGGCCCGGGATCGTTCTTCCGCTTCGGCCTTGGCGCGGACGAGTGCCGCTGCCTTTTCACGTGCCGCCGCCTCGGCACGCGCCTTGGCCTCGGCACGCGCCGCGTCACGCGCAGCAGCGGGCGAAGGCGCCTGTGCGAGAGGTTCGGGCGAAGGATCGATCAGCCGGAGCGCGCTCTTCCACACGCCCGGCCCGTCACCCTTCAGGCCCCCATTCAGGCCGGCGCTGCCGTGCCCGCCGCCAGCGGCTTCTTCAGCAGCGCGTAGATCACGACAATCAATCCAGTCAGGATAAGCGGTATGGTCAGCCATTGCCCCATCGATAGTCCGGTTCGCACCACCAAGTCAGCCAGTTGTTGATCCGGCTCGCGGAAAAATTCGTTCACGAAGCGTGAAATGCCCATGCCCAGCGTGAACACCCCTGCCAGCAGGCCTGGACGATAGCGCGCACGGGTGAACCAGAACAGGCACAGCATGATCACCAGCATGGCAAGGCCTTCAAGCCCGGCCTGATAGAGCTGGCTGGGATGGCGCGGCAGATCATCGGCGCCGGGGAACACCATCGCCCAGGGCACGTCGGTCACGCGGCCCCACAGCTCGCCATTGACGAAATTCGCCAGCCGCCCGAGCAGCATCCCCATCGGCACGCCGACAGCGACATAATCGACCACGCGGATGAAGTTCAGCTTCCCCTGCCAGGCCACGAAGGCCATCGCCGCGGTGACGCCCATCAGCCCGCCGTGGAAGCTCATCCCCCCATCCCACAGGCGCAGCAGCTTCCACGACACAAAGCCATCGCCCGAAAAATCGGTGAAGGCTGAAGGGATGCCGGTATCGCCCCCGGTGTAGAACGCCGCATAGCCCAGCCGCCCGCCGAGAATCACGCCCAGCGTGCAGTAGAAAAACAGATCATCGGCATGACGCTGCGCCATCGGGGCGCCGGGCTGCTTCAGCATCTTCGAGGTGTGCCAATAGGCAAAGATCACCCCCAGCAGGTAGGCCAGCGAATAATAGCGCAGGGTGAAAAACCCCAGCTCGATCCCCGGCTTGAGGCCAAGGGAGGTCCACTGGATCGGATCGGCGGCGCCGCTTGCGGCAAGTAGTGACAGCACGGAGCGAACCTCTTATTGCAATGATATGCCGTAACGGTGAGCCCGATACGGCTCCGGTCGCGCTGGCGCTTCTGGCACAGCAACCGGGGCAGGGGAAGGGGCGCGGGACGCCGGGACGGATTGGGACAGGCAACAGGCGCTCGGGTCGCACCCGGATCGCCCGCCACAACAACGAGAGAGGAACATAACCGCATGCCCACCCAGCTGGACAATGCGCTCGAAGCGATCATCACCGGCCTTACCGCCGAAGGCCAGCCCTTTGCGCTTACGCCCTTCACCCGTGATGGCATCACCATGCCCGCCTTCGCCGCCGCGCCGCCGACACTTGCCCATTACTTCGCGCACTTCGCCAACCAGAACAAGGACCTGCCCTTCCTTGTCGATGGCGATATCCGGCTGACCTTTGGCGATGCCTATGCCGCCGCGACCTGCGTGGCCGAAGGGCTGGCAAAGCTCCACGGCATCGAAAAGGGCGACCGTGTCGGCATTGCGGCGCGCAATTCGGCCAACTGGATGGTCGCTTACATGGGCATCCTGATGGCGGGCGGCTGCGCAACGCTGCTCAACGGTTTTTCCAGCGGCGAGGAACTGGCCTACGGGCTGGAGCTGGCCGAATGCAAGGTGCTGCTGGCCGACGAGGGCCGCGCCGCGCGGCTTGAAGGCCACAATCACCCCTCCAAGATCGTGCTGTTCACCCACGGCAATGCGCCCGCAGAAGGGCTTGCTGCCACATGGGCAGATGGCAATGGCGTCGCCATGGCGATGCTGGGCAGCCTTGGGCCGGATGATCTAGCCACGATCCTCTACACCTCGGGTTCGACGGGCAAGTCCAAGGGCGCGTGGTCCGATCACCGCGGCGTGGTGCACGGCGTGATGAACTATGTCGCCCAGTCGGCGATGGCCAAGGTGCATCTGGAAAGCGGGGGCGAGGTGATCACCGATCAGCCCTGTGCGCTGGTTGCCGTGCCGCTGTTCCATGTGACAGGCGAAGTGCCGCTGTTCCTCCAGTCCTTCGCCATCGCGCGCAAGCTGGTGCTGATGCCCAAGTGGGACGCGGGCCTTGCGATCCGGCTGATGGCCGAGGAGCGCGTCAGCTACTTCGTCGGCGTGCCGCTGATGAGCTACGAAATCGCCAACCACCCTGACCGCGAAAAATATGACCTGTCGGCCTGCAAGAGCTTTGCCGCAGGCGGCGCGCCGCGCCCGGTGGAGCACGTCACCCGCATCAAGGAAGCCTTCCCCGGCGGCTTCCCGCTGCTGGGATACGGCCTTACCGAAACCAACGCGGTGGGCTGCGGCAATTTCAACGAGAACTATCTCGCCAAACCGGGTTCGACCGGCCGCCCGTCCAAGCCGATGGTCGATCTTGCCATCCTTGATGATGCCGGAAAGCCCCTGTCCCAGGGTCAGGTGGGCGAAGTGTGCATCCGCAGCGTCGCCAATTTCCGGGGCTACTGGAAGAACGAGGAAGCCACCCGCGCCGCCTTCACCGCTGACGGTTACTTCCGCACCGGCGATCTGGGCTATCTCGACGAGGACGATTACCTGTTCATCGTTGACCGCAAGAAGGACATTATCATCCGCGGCGGCGAGAACATCTCGTGCATCGAGGTGGAAGACGCGATCTACGCCCATGACGATATCGGCGAATGTTCGGTGTTCGGCCTGCCGTGCGAACGCTTCGGTGAAGTGCCCGCAGCCGTCTATGCCATGAAGGAAGGCCGCGCTGCGATCACTCCGGGCGAATTGCGCGCCTTCCTGCTGGAACGGATTGCGCCCTTCAAGGTGCCGCTCGAACACCAGATCTGGATCAGCGACGAAGCCCTGCCGCGCCTTGGCACGCAGAAGATCGACAAGCGCACGGTCAAGGCCCGCTATCTCGAACAGGCAGTCGCGGCGTGATCGCTCCGTGAGCCCCGCCCGCGTTCCCGGCCAGCGCGCGATCATCGACCGGCGTGCGCTGGCCGAGGAGATCGACGCGCTGTTCGCCAGCGGCGGGGCCAAGGCGCGGCCCG
This sequence comes from Porphyrobacter sp., assembly GCA_018991295.1. Classification (GTDB taxonomy): domain Bacteria; phylum Pseudomonadota; class Alphaproteobacteria; order Sphingomonadales; family Sphingomonadaceae; genus Erythrobacter. Next base: position 6,419 of record JAGKSZ010000026.1, read on the forward strand.
CCATCGTTGCCGCACTGCGCATGGCGCTGGAGGAAGGCCGGCAGGAACTGGCCCGGCGGCTGCTGGAAGCGCCCTCGGCCGGGCACGAGGTCACCGCCGGCTTCAGCTTCCTGATGGACCAGCTGCTGCGGGTGATCCACGATCACGTCACCACGCACCTTTATCCGGTGCCCAACCGCACGCAGGCCGAACGTCTCGCGATCCTTGCGGTGGGCGGCTATGGCCGCGCTGAAATGGCGCCGCATTCGGATGTCGATGTCGCCTTCATCACCCCCGGCAAGCGCGCGCCGTGGTGCGAGCAGGTGATCGAGACGATGCTCTACCTGCTGTGGGACCTTGGCCTCAAGGTCGGCCATTCCAGCCGCACCGTGGGCGATGCGATCCGCATGGCCAAGGACGACCTGACGATCCGCACCGCGCTGCTGGAAAGCCGGTTGGTGTGGGGCGAACAGGCGCTTTACGAAGAACTGCGCACGCGGTTCTGGAACGAAGTCGCCAAGGGGAGCGAGCGGCAGTTCCTCATTGAAAAGCTCGCTGAACGCAATGCCCGGCACAAGCGCATGGGTGACAGCCGCTATGTCGTTGAACCCAATATCAAGGAGGGCAAGGGGGCTCTGCGCGATCTCCAGACGCTGTACTGGATCGGCAAGTATATCCACCGGGTGGATAATGCCGCGCAGCTTGTCGATGTCGGCCTGCTGACGCAAAGCGAATATCGCAGCTTCCGCCGCGCCGAGGGCTT